>DATIUK010000221.1:0-3828 GCA_035466885.1 Casimicrobiaceae bacterium | reverse complement strand
TTCCGGGATCTTGCCGAACGGGTCGAGCGCGGCGTTGGTCATCAGGTTCGCCGCCGCCTCGTAGTACGCGAACGGCACGAACACCGCGCCACGCGGCGTGCCGTCGTCGCGGCGCACGTGCAGCGCGACCTCGCCGCGGCGTGACTGCACGATGACGACCTCGCCCGGCGCGAAGGAGAGCGCCGCCAGGTCCTGAGGATGCATCGTCGCGGTGGCGATCGGCTCGATCGCGTCGAGCACCGCCGCGCGCCGCGTCATGCTGCCCGTGTGCCAGTGCTCGAGCTGCCGGCCGGTGAGCAGCACCAGCGGATAGTCGGCGTCGGGGCGCTCCGCGGCCGGGATGATGTCGGCCGGCACCAGCTTCACGCGCCCGCTCGCGGTCGGGAAGCGGTCGATGAAGACGATGGGGTGACCAGGGTCGTCCTCACTCGGGCAGGGATAGGTGACGCTGCCTTCGCGCATGAGGCGCTGCCACGAAATGCCGGCGATCGCGTCGTGCATCGCCTCACGCATCTCCTCGTAGACCGCGGCCACGCCGTGCTCGTCGCCTGGATAGTGCCAGTCCTGCCCCAGTCGCCGCGCCATCTGCTGGACGATCCAGAGGTCGGCGCGGGCGTCGCCGGGCGGGTCGAGCGCGCGCCGTCCGAGCTGCACCATGCGGTCGGTATTGGTCACGGTGCCGGTCTTCTCCGGCCAGGCCGACGCCGGCAGCACGACGTCGGCGAGCCACGCGGTCTCGGTGAGGAAGATGTCCTGGACCACCAGATGCGATAGCCGCGCCAGCGCCGCGCGCGCGTGGTTCAGGTCCGGGTCGCTCATCGCCGGGTTCTCGCCCATGATGTACATGCCGCGCACGCGGTGCGGGTCGTCGTCGCCGGCCAGCGCCTTGTCGATGATCTCGACCACGGTGTAGCCGGGCTTATCGTCCAGCGGCGTCCCCCAGAACGCTTCGAACCAGGCGTGCGCCGTGGCGTCGGTCACCCGCTGGTAGTTCGGGAACATCATCGGGATCAGCCCGGCGTCGCTGGCCCCCTGCACGTTGTTCTGCCCGCGCAGCGGGTGCAGCCCGGCACCGGGCCTGCCGATCTGGCCGCAGACGGCGCACAGGGCGATCAGGCAGCGCGCGTTGTCGGTGCCGTGCACGTGCTGGCTCACGCCCATGCCCCAGAGGATCATCGCGCCTTTCGCCTTGGCAAACGCGCGCGCCACCTCGCGCAGCGTCGGCGCCGGGATGCCGCAGATCGGCGCCATCGCCTCGGGGCTGTAGCCCTTGACGTTCTCGTGCAAGGCCTCGAAGTTGTCGACGCGCTCGCGAACGAACGCGGCGTCGGCCAGGCCCTCGTCGATCACCGTGTGGATCAGCGCGTTGAGCATCGCGACGTCGGTGTCCGGACGGAACTGCAGCACCCGCCAGGCATGCCGCGCGAGGTCGGTGACCCGCGGATCGGCGACGACGACCTTCGCGCCGCGTTGCGCCGCGTTCTTGATCCAGGTCGCCGCCACCGGGTGGTTCGAGGCCGGATTGGCGCCGATGACGAGGATCAGCTCGGCCTGCTCGACATCGTTGACCGGATTGCTGACCGCGCCCGAGCCCACGCCTTCGAGCAGCGCGGCAACGCTGGAGGCGTGGCACAGCCGGGTGCAGTGGTCGACGTTGTTGCTGCGAAAGCCCGTCCGCACCAGCTTCTGGAAGAGATACGCCTCCTCGTTGCTGCCCTTGGCCGAGCCGAAGCCGGCGAGCGACTTCGGGCCGTACTGGTCGCGCAACGACTTGAGGCCGCCGGCCGCCGCCGCCAGCGCCTCGTCCCAGGTCGCCTCGCGGAAGACCTCGCGCCAGTCGCCGGGCCGCGCCGGTGCGGCGGGATCCTTGGCGACGCCGGGCCGGCGAATCAGCGGCCGCGTCAGCCGCTGCGGATGGTGCACGTAGTCGAGTCCGAAGCGGCCCTTGACGCACAGTCGCGAGTGGTTGGCCGGCCCGTCGCGCCCGTCGACGGCGACGATGCGCTCGTCGCGGATGCGGTAGGTGACGAGGCAGCCGACGCCGCAATACGGGCACACCGAATCGACTTCGCGATCGACCGCCTGCGAGCCCAGCATCGACTTCGGCATCAGCGCACCGGTCGGGCAGGCCTGGACGCACTCGCCGCAGCCGACGCAGCTCGATGTGCCCATCGGATCGTCGAGGTCGAACACGATCTTCGACTGCGCGCCGCGCCGGGCGTAGCCGATGACATCGTTGACCTGGACCTCGCGGCAGGCGCGCACGCAGCGCGTGCACTGGATGCAGGCGGCAAGGTCGACCGCCATTGCCGGGTGCGTCAGGTCGGGCGGCGTCGGCTCGCGCCGCAGCGCCGCCAGCGCAGGCCGCACCACGACGCCCAGGCGTTCGGCCCAGGCCGAAAGTTCGCCGTGCGGCTCCCGGCCGGCGTCGTCGTTCCACTTGTGGCCGGCTTCGGGCAGGTCGGCCAGCAGCAACTCCAGCACCAGGCGCCGGCTGGCGCGGGCCCGCTCGCTGTCGGTGCGCACCGTCATGCCGGGCGCCGGGGTGCGGCAGCAACTGGGGGCCAGCGTGCGTTCGCCGGCAATCTCGACCATGCAGGCGCGGCAGTTGCCGTCCGGGCGCAGTCCCTCCTTGTGGCACAGGTGCGGGATCTCGATGCCGTGCCGGGACGCGGCGGCGAGGATCGTCTCGCCGGGATCGGCGACGATCGATCGGCCGTCGAGCGTGAAGCCGACGCCGTCGGGCGCGAGCGGGTCGGTTGGCGCGTTCATCCGCGGTCGTCGAGTTCGTGCGCGAAGTGGCGCTGCACGCAGCGCAGCGGGTTCGGCGCTGCCTGGCCCAGCCCACAGATCGACGCGTCCTCCATCACCCGCGCCAGGTCGTCGAGCAGCGGCTGATCCCACCCCGGCTGCGCCATCAGCGCCGCCGCCTTGGCGGTGCCGACGCGGCAGGGCGAGCACTGGCCGCAGCTCTCGTCGGCGAAGAAGCGCATCATCGCCAGCGCCGCGTCGCGCGCCCGGTCGCGGTGGCCGAGGACGATGATTCCCGCCGAGCCGATGAAGGCCCCGTGCGGCTGCAGGGTGTCGAAGTCCAGGGGGACATCGGCCAGCGCCGCCGGCAGGATGCCACCGGAGGCGCCGCCGGGCAGGTAGGCGTAGAGATCGTGGCCCTCGGCCATGCCGCCGCAATACTCGTCCACCAGCTCGCGCAGCGTGATTCCCGCCGGGGCCAGCTTGACACCGGGTTCGCGCACCCGGCCGCTGACGCAAAACGAGCGCAGCCCGCGCCGGCCGCGGCGGCCGAAGCCGGCGAACCAGCCCGGCCCGCGCTCGACGATGTCGCGCACCCAGTACAGGGTTTCGAGGTTGTGCTCCAGCGTTGGCCGGCCGAACAGGCCCACCTCGGCGATGTAGGGCGGGCGCATCCGCGGCTCGCCGCGCTTGCCTTCGATGCTCGCGAGCATCGCCGACTCCTCGCCGCAGATGTAGGCGCCGGCGCCGCGGCGCAATTCGATCGCCGGCAGCGGGCAGGGCGGATCGGCCTCAAGTGCAGCGAGTTCGGCCTGCAGCATCGCGCGCGCCGCATGGTATTCGTCGCGCAGGTAGATCCACACGCGCTCGATGCCGACTGCCGTCGCCGCGACCAGCATGCCCTCGAGGAAGCGGTGCGGGTCGCGCTCGAGGTACGTGCGGTCCTTGAACGTTCCCGGCTCGCCCTCGTCGATGTTCACCGCCAGGTAGCGCGGCGCCGGCTGGTCGCGCACGATGCGCCACTTGCGCCCGGCCGGGAAGCCCGCACCGCCGAGGCCGCGCAGGCCAGCGTCCGCC
>DATIUK010000220.1:0-6171 GCA_035466885.1 Casimicrobiaceae bacterium | reverse complement strand
CCTCGGCGACGACGTACGAACCGTCGCGGGCGAGGCCCTCCGGCTCGACGACGATGACCTCGCCCTCGACGAACTCGGGCGCCATGCTGTCGCCCAGCACCATCAGCGCATAGGACTCACCGCCGCTGCAGGGCTCGCCCTCGTCGGGGCGCGCCGGCACGATCGGGATCGTGCGCCGCGCCTGCTCGTCGGCCGGCATCGGTGGCGCCTCCTTCGGCGGCGGTCGCGTCACGCGCCCCTCGTGCGGCCCGGCGCGGCGACGCGGTCGTAGTAGCGCGCCCGGTAGAGGAGCCGCGGCCGCAGCGGATCGTCGACGAAGCCCGAGCGCTCGTGCAGCACGTTGTTGCACACGATCCCCATCCCCGGCTGCATCGTGAGCCGATGGATCCACGGCGAAGCGCCGGCGAGGAGCCGCGCGAGCGCCGCCGCCGCGGCCCCGACGTCGGGATCCGGGTGCCAGGCGATGCTGCGCGTGCGCGCGGTGTAGCGCATCGACAGCGTGCCGTCCTGCGGATCGACGCGGAACACCGGCCCGGTCTCGGCGGGCCGCGCGGTGCCGTCGTCGTCGACGCGCTCGGGAATCGTCATCGCGTCCGGACGCAGCAGCGCGCGGACGAAGTCCGGGTTCTCGTCGCGCAACAGCAGGTACGCGATTTCGTGATCGAGGAGCCCGGTCTCCCCGCCTTGGGCAGCGTTGGCGACGCAATGGAGCACCATGCCGAGGATCCGTCGCGCCGGGGGGTTGTAGTAGCCGTCGGTGTGCCAGCGGATCGGGCGGTTGGTGTAGGGAATGAAGTCGGAGCGCGTGCCGCCCTCGGCGACGGTCACCTGGCTGATGCCGTCTTCGTCGGCGAGCCAGTTGGCGTCGAGACGCTCGAGCCCGAGCTGCGCGCCCAGTCGCCGCGGGATCTCCTTGTCGGCCACGCCCGCCAGCGGGCTCGCGTACAGCGCCATGCCGGTGCGGTCGACCGCGTCCAGCAGGCAGTCGCGCTCCGCCGCGGTCAGCGATCGCGGATCGGCGAGTTCGACGACCGGCAAGCCGGCGGCCGGATAGCGGTCGAGCTTGCGCGCCCGCCACGTCCGGTAGCTGCGGTCGTCGTCGGGATCGAACGGCCCGCCGCTGACGACGCGCTGAGCGCGGGCTTCACTCGCCGGTGGCAACGCGCTCCCCTCGTGCCCGCCGGCCCTTCGCCTCGCCCAGGAGGCCCGCCATGCCGCGGCGCAGCGTGTCGGCCGCCTCCGGCGCCTCGCACTCGATCACCTGCGCGATCGCGTGGCTCGCCTCGCCCGCGTCCATCACCTCGGCAATCCGGTGCCCGAGGAAGCGCAGCAGTCCGTAGGCGGGGCCTTCGTCGGTCCAGCCGTAGTCGGCGCACTCGGCCGCGCGCGCATTCACCGTCGCGATGAAACGGTGGCGGACTTCGCCGCTCGACGCGGCGCCCAGAAGGTCGGCTTCGTTTTCGGCGAGGATGTCGCCGGCGCGCTGCGCCATCGCCGTCGTGAACGCGACCCGCCACGCTTCGTCGCCGCGGGCGTGCGCGATCCGGTCGCCACCGATCACCAGGAAGGCGAGAAACTCCTCGACGAAGCCGAAATACTGCGGGCCGGGAGCAATTTCAAAGCCCGCCGCGCGCGTGGTCTTGAGCGCGTTCACGGCGACCCGCCAGGCGATGAACGCCGCGGCGCCGGCGACCTCCTCGGCGCTCTTCGTCCCCGCGCCCTTGAACCACTGACTACGGATCCTCAAGCAGGCCCCCGGGCTGGCGGACTCGCAGGCGCGGGCAGCGCCGGCGACGGGTTCACCGGTCCGCTTTCGCGTACGGGATCAGCTTTGCGCAGCGCGCTGCGGTGTTCGCGCTCACGGCTTCCGGATGTAGAACTCGAACTTGCCGGCGCTCACTTCCTCGCTGGCGAGCAGCGCGAACCCTGTGGCCTTCACCCACTCGGGAATATCGGAACTGATGCCGGGGCAGTTGCTGACGAGCTTCAGCGTCTCGCCGGAGGCCATGCTGCCGAGCAGATGCTTGGCCTCGACGATCGGCCCCGGGCAGACGACGCCGGTGAGGTCGAGGACGGCGCTCGCCACCGGATGATGCGAGCGGCCGCGCTGGATGTAGTACGCGTGGCTGCCGTCGGGTTGCCGCTCGCTGCGGGTGACGTGGTTGTCGGTGTGCCGCGACCACGCGAACAGGTCGTCCGGCGTGCCCGGGCAATCCGAGTACAGGACCAGCACCTCGCCCGGCTTCAGGTCGTCGACGATGCGCTTCGCGCCCAGGAGCGGCGCCGGGCAGTGGGTGCCGCGCATGTCGAGGGTCACGGCGGGTATCGGAGTCGGAGCGTCGCTCATGCGGATCCTTTCACGGGGCGGGCGGGCTGCCGCCCGCACTCGGCTGCGCGGACGTCAGTAGCCACCCTTGCCGTACGGTTGCGGCAGGCCGGCCACCTTCGCGCCCTGCTTGGCCGGACCAATGGGAAACAGATCGTACAACGCCTTGCTGTCGATTCCCGGATTCTGCTCCTGGATGCCCTTCAGCATGTTGCGGAAATTGGGCGTATGCCCGTCTTCCTGGAAGCGTTCGCGCAGGAAGCGGATGACCTCCCAGTGCGCGTCGGTGAGCTCGATGCCCTCGGCCTCGGCGATCACCCGGCATGTCTCGTCGCGCAGGTCCGCTTCCTTGAGGTAGCCCTCGGCATCGGTTTCCAGTTCCTGACCCTCGACCACGTATGCCATTGCCGCTCCTTTCCGCTTGCGTTTCAACCCGCCGTCGTGATCGTCTTGGCCGGGACGAAGATGCCCCAACCCAGCGCCCGATCGGCACCGATGCCGCTCGCCTGCAGGCGCAACGAGGCCTCGGCGGCGAGCTCGTGCACCGACAGCGCATAACCGTGGATCGTGCGGGTGCCCGCCTGCTCCCGACGCGGCCCGCCGGAGATGAACGGGCTGGCCACGCCGATCGCCGCCAGCGCCGCCGCGACCTCGGCTTCGAAGCCGCTGCCGTCCGGCGTCGCGCTGGTCACCCGCTGCGCGTGCAGCGTCGCACTCGGGCGCAGCACGCGTGCCTCGGCGCGGCCGACCTCCAGGACGCGCTCGCCGACGGCGAGCGATCGCCCCTCCAGCGCCCCGCATTCGGTGGCGCGCGCCGAGGGTACCCGCAGCACGAGCTTGGCGCGCCGCGCCAGCAGCAGCTCGCCGTATGCGGCGCCCGATCCCCTGAGCGGGTGGACGCCCGCCTGTGGAGTCGCCGCGAACCAGGGCAGCGCGTCGACGATCGCCGCAAGCAATGCCGGCGCGTAACCCGGCGCCACGCTGCCGCCGGCCACGTCGAATGCCACGTCGATCATTGCCTCCGCCTGCACCGCTCCCTCCGCCTGCATGTCACGAATCCGTCACTCCGAACGTCGGCGTGCGACACTCCGTCGCGCTTCGGCGTCACGGCTTGCCGTCGCCGGCATCCGCCTGCGCCTCGCTCCAGCGCAGCATCGCCGCGCCCCATGCGGCGGCCGTCTGCGGATCGATCTCGAAGACGGTGAACCGGGTGCGCTCGCGGATGCGCACGCGCAGCAGCGGCATGCCGCCCCCGTCGTGCACGAGATGCTGCAATTCTATCTCCTGCCCGCCCAGCGGGACCTTGAGGCGCTCGATGCTGCGGATCTGCGGCATGGTCTTCTTTCCCTTGCGTCCGGCAGGGACATCCAGCAGTCGTTGCGCGCCGGCGGCGCACAATCGTGGACCACCTGCCGCCCTGCGTTTTTGATCTGCGACAAACGACGCTCGCCGCATTCGATTATCCTACCGGACGGATTGAGTGTTGACCGCGTCCGACCGCCTGGTCGCAACCTCCCAGTGTCCTGTCTCCAGGTTCCGGCGAGCGACGAAGCGGAGTTCGAGAAGTCGCGGCGGCGCACCCCATGTTTTTTCGCTCCCTTTCGCGCAGCGCACGCGCGCTCGACGTTGTGGCATATGTGCCGGGAACGCCCCGGCTAGGAGAAAAGGTATGGCCAAAGCAATGCACCCGACCCCGATGCTGGACGACCTCGAGACCGGACCCTGGCCGAGCTTCGTCACCGGCCTGAAGCGCCTCGCGCAGGACAAGGACATCGCGGTCGACCTCCTGGGTCAACTCGAGCACTCGTACCAGACGCGCAAGGGCTTCTGGAAAGGCGGCACCGTCGGCGTGTACGGCTACGGCGGCGGGGTCATTCCCCGGTTCACCGAGGCCAAGGGCGAGGACAACAAGCCGCTGTTCCCGGCCGCCGCCGAGTTCCACACGCTGCGGGTGATGCCGCCGGCCGGCATGCACTACAACACCGACATTCTGCGCAAACTCGCCGACGTCTGGGAGAAGCACGGCTCCGGGCTGATCGCGCTGCACGGCCAGTCGGGCGACATCATGTTCCAGGGCGCGACCACCGAGAACGTGCAGCCCGCGTTCGACGCGATCAACGAGCTGGGCTTCGACATGGGCGGCGCCGGCCCGGCAGTGCGCACCGCGATGTCCTGCGTCGGCGCCGCGCGCTGCGAGCAGTCCTGCTACGACGAGGCGGCGTCGCATCGCGCCGTGGTCAACAGCTTCCTCGACGACATGCACCGGCCGTCGCTTCCGTACAAGTTCAAGTTCAAGTTCTCCGGCTGCCCGAACGACTGCATGAACTCGATCCAGCGCTCGGACCTCGCGACGATCGGCACCTGGCGCGACAACCTCTGCACCGACGAGGCGCTCGCCCGCAAGTGGTTCGCCAAGCACGGGATGGACGAGCTGGTCAACGACGTCGTCGCCCGCTGCCCGAGCAAGGCCATCCAGCTCAAGGAGCTGAAGGCGCTCAAGGCGGGGCCGTCGATCTCGGCGGTCGCGGTCAGCGACACTCACGGCCTCGAGATCGAGAACCGCGACTGCGTCCGCTGCATGCACTGCATCAACGTGATGACCGGCGCGCTCGCCCCCGGCAACGACCGCGGCGCGGCGATCCTGGTCGGCGGCAAGAGCCACCTCAAGATCGGCGGGCTCATGGGCACGCTGGTGGTGCCGTTCATGAAGCTCGACACCGACGACGACCGCGCGAAGCTGGTCGAGCTCGGGCAGAAGATCATCGACTTCTTCGCCGAGAACGCGCTCGAGCACGAGCGGGTGGGCGAGATGATCGAGCGCATCGGCCTGGTGAATTTCCTGGAGGCGCTCGACATCGAGGTCGACCCGAACATGGTCATCACGCCGCGAACCAACCCCTACGTCCGCACCGACGGCTGGGACGACGAGGTCGCCAAGATCAACGCCCGCAAGGCCAAGGCGGCCTGACGCCGCCCGTGCCGAGGAGAACACGATGAGCCAGCCCCAGATGCGCCGCCCCGTCGAATCGGGCGTCCCCGACAACAAGCAGTACCTGCACCCGCTGCTCGCAAAGAACTACGGCAAGTGGAAGACCCACGACCGGCCGCGTCCCGGCGTGCTGCACCACGTCGCCCGGAGCGGCGACGAGGTCTGGACGGTGCGCGCCGGCACGCCGCGGCAGATGGACGTCTACACCATCCGCCGGCTGTGCGACATCGCCGACAAGCACGCGGAAGGCCACGTGCGGTTCACGATCCGCTCGAACATCGAGTTCATGCTCTCGTCCTCGGCCAAGGTCGCGCCGCTGATCGACGCGCTGGAAAAAGGCGGCTTCCCGGTCGGCGGCACCGGCAACTCGGTGGCGATGATCGCGCACACCCAGGGCTGGCTGCACTGCGACATCCCCGGCACCGACGCCTCGGGCGTGGTCAAGGCGCTGATGGACGAGCTGATCGACGAGTTCCGGCGCGAGGAGATGCCCAACCGCGTCCACCTGTCGACCTCCTGCTGCGAGATCAACTGCGGCGGCCAGGCCGACATCGCGATCATCGTCCAGCACACCAAGCCGCCGACGATCAACCACGACCTCGTCGCCAACGTCTGCGAGCGGCCGACCGTCGTCGCCCGCTGCCCGGTCGCGGCGATCCGCCCGGCGATGGTCAACGGCAAGCCCTCGCTCGAGATCGACGAGAAGAAGTGCATGTGCTGCGGCGCGTGCTACCCGCCCTGCCCGCCGATGCAGATCAACGATCCCGAGCACTCGAAGCTCGCGATCTGGGTCGGCGGCAAGAACTCCAACGCGCGGGCGAAGCCGACGTTCATGAAGATGGTCGCCTCCGGCCTG
>DATIUK010000219.1:0-11574 GCA_035466885.1 Casimicrobiaceae bacterium | reverse complement strand
GATCACCGTCGAGGACGGCAAGGGCCTCGAGAACGAGCTCGACCTGGTCGAGGGCATGCAGTTCGACCGCGGCTACATCTCGCCGTACTTCATCAACAACCCGGACAAGCAGGTCTCCCTGCTCGACGACCCGTACGTGCTGCTGCACGACAAGAAGGTCTCGAACATCCGCGATCTGCTGCCGCTGCTGGAGCAGGTGGCCAAGGCCGGCAAGCCGCTGCTGATCATCGCCGAGGACGTCGACGGTGAAGCGCTCGCGACGCTGGTCGTCAACAACATCCGCGGCATCCTGAAGACCACCGCCGTCAAGGCGCCGGGCTTCGGCGACCGGCGCAAGGCGATGCTCGAAGACATCGCGATCCTGACCGGCGGCACGGTCATCGCCGAGGAACTCGGCATGAAGCTCGAGACGGCCACGCTCAAGGATCTCGGCCGCGCCAAGCGCATCGAAGTCGGCAAGGAAGACACCACCATCATCGACGGGAACGGCGAGAAGGCGGCGATCGAGGCGCGGGTGAAGAACATCCGCAAGCAGGTCGAGGAAGCCACGTCCGACTACGACAAGGAAAAGCTGCAGGAGCGCGTGGCCAAGCTCGCCGGCGGTGTGGCGGTGATCAAGGTCGGCGCCGCGACCGAAGTCGAGATGAAGGAAAAGAAGGCCCGCGTCGAGGACGCGCTGCACGCGACCCGCGCTGCGGTCGAGGAAGGCATCGTTCCCGGCGGCGGCGTCGCTTACATCCGTGCGCGTGCCAACGTCAAGAACCTGAAGGGCGACAATCCGGATCAGGATGCGGGCATCAAGATCGTGCTGCGTGCGGTCGAGGAACCCCTGCGCCAGATCGTGGCCAACGCCGGCGACGAGCCGTCGGTGGTCGTCAACCGGATCGTCGAGGGCAAGGGCAACTTCGGCTTCAACGCCCAGACCGGCCAGTACGGCGACCTGGTCGAGATGGGTGTCGTCGATCCGACCAAGGTGACGCGCTTTGCGCTGCAGAACGCGGCTTCGGTCGCCTCGCTGATGCTCACGACCGAAGCGATGGTCGCCGAGCTGCCCAAGGACGACAAGCCGATGGGTGGTGGCGGCGGCGGCATGGGCGGGATGGGCGGCATGGGCGACATGGACATGTAAGCCGCGCGCGGGGCCGGAGGCGGGTGTTGCCCGCCGCTGGCCCGGCATGCCTTGCGTGATGCAGGACCGAGCAGGGCCCCGTTCGCGCGGGGCCCTGCCGCTTTTCGGGCCGCCGCCCGCGACCGCCGGCCGTCGGTGGCGCCGATCATTCCAAAGGCATAATATGGATCGCAGCCGGTGGCCGGCGAAGCGCCGGCAGAGAAGACGCTCGCAGGGCGACCCGCATGCCGCCGACCGGATTCCGTTTCCGACCCTGACCCGCACCCGATGACCTCCGGTATCCTGTTTGCCCTTGCGATCGGCGCGCTGGTCATGGCCGTCGTCGTCGGGCTCATCCGCCGCAGCCGGAGTGCCGGCCCGACCCTCGACCCGGACGCCGACCTCGCGAACACCGTCGCGCAGTGGACCGAGGGCGAGACGACGCGTCTGCTCTCGTCGGCCGAGCTGCCGGGCCTCTACCTTCTGCGCCAGCGCTTCCTGTCGAAGGCGGAGAGCGTGGTCCACCTGCTCCTGAAGGCGGCGTTCCCGCGGCACGAGATCTTCGCCAAGGTGCGCCTGTCCGACGTCCTGCACGTCAAGATCGGCCCCCAGGGGATGGAGCGGCTGCGCGCGTTTCGCAAAATCGCCAACCAGCACGTGGGCTTCGTCATCTGCGATCGCGACATGACCATCGTCGCGGTCATCGATTCGCGCGAGCCCGACGCCGTGGTCAACCCGCGCGACCAGAAGCTCGAGATCATCAAGCAGCGCTGCCTGCAGGCGGCGCAGGTGAAGTACATCTGCATCTACCCGCCGCGGCTGCCGCGCTACCGCGAGCTGCGCGATCAGGTGCTGGGGCCCAGCCCCGACAACGACTGAGGTCGGGCGCCGCCGCGGCGTCGAAGTTCGCTCAGGTCCAGCCGGCGCCCAGCACCCGCAGGTAGGGCTCGCGGTCGACATTGCCGCCGCAGAGGATCACCGCCGCCCGCTCGCCGGCACGATCGCCCTCGCGCAGCAGCGCAGCGAGCGGCGCCGCGCCGGCACCTTCGGCGACCTGGTGGGTGTCGCTGAAGTACGCGCGCATCGCGTCCTCGATCTCGGCGTCGGCGACCTCGACGATCCGCGCGGCGCCGCGCAGGATCACTTCCAGTGCCGCGGGCACGGGCACGCGCACCGCCATGCCGTCGGCCATCGTGTCCGCGCTCGCCGTCGCGACCGGCTTGCCCGCGGCGAACGACAGCGCGTAGGCGTTCGCGCGCTCCGACACGACGCCGACGATCGCCGTGGGGAGGCCCAGGGCGTCGCGCGCGCTGATGAGCCCGCAGATGCCGGAGCCGCAGCCGATCGGCACGTAGACGGTGGCGAGCGGCGGCGCCGCGCGGAAGAGTTCCAGCGCGTAGGTGGCGACGCCCGCGACGAGGTCGCGCTCGAACGGCCCGACGAACGTGAAGCCGCGATCCCGCGCGAGCCCGCCGGCGTGTTCCCGCGCCTCGTCGAAGTCGCGGCCGAACTCGATCACGTTGGCGCCGAACGCGCGCATGGCGCGGTTCTTGTCGGCCGAGTTGCCGTGGGGAACGACGATGTCGCACCCGACGCCGGCGCGGCGGCAGGCGAAGGCGAGGCTCTGGCCGTGGTTGCCGCGCGTCGCGCTGACGAGGCCGCGCGGCAACGCGCCGGCGGCCGCCAGGCGCGCGAGCAGGTTGATGCCGCCGCGCACCTTGAACGCGCCGGTCGGCGTGTGGTTCTCGTGCTTGACCCAGACTTCCCGTCCCGCCCGGCGCGCGAGCAGCGGCCAGGCGATCTGCGGGGTCGGCAGCATCGCCGCGTAGACGTTGCGCGCCGCAGCCTCGATCTCGGCGAGCGGGATCATCGGCGTCCGGCCGCCCGGCCCGCAGCGCGTCGGCGCCGCGCGAGGCGGGTGGCGGTCACTTGCCGAACGTGAGGTAGCCCCAGATCAGGATCATCGCCCCGATCGTCGACATGATCCAGCCTGCGGAGTTGAACTTGCCGTCGGCGGACTTGAACAGCAGGCTGCTGATCAGCCCGCCGACGATGGAGCCGCCGATGCCCAGCAGCGTCGTCATCCAGAAGCCCAGGTTCACCGCGCCGGGATAGAAGAAGCGCGCCAGCAGGCCGACGACGAAACCGACGATGATGGTGCTGATGATGCCCATGAGTCCCATGGTCGAACCTCCGTGTGGATGTGGCGCCGTGCCGCTTTCGCTCCGGGGCGAAGCCTCCCGGCAGGGTGCAACGGGAATGCTAGCACGCGTGCCGCGCGCCGGGCCCGGGCGTTGTCGGGGACGTCAGCGCCCGCCGGGCGCGACGCCTTCGTCCCGGTCGTCGCCCTTGTCGTGGTACGGGAACCGCGTGTGGCCGTAGCGGATCACCAGCACCGCGACGGTGAGCAGCAGGATCGCGCTCGACACCGCGAGCATCCGCCACTCGGTGAGTTCCTTGAGGTCGAGGATCACGTAGCGCGCCATCGCCACCATCGCGATGTACAGCGGGAAGCGGACCGGCAACTGGCCGGAATTGAAGTACTGGCCGATCATCGCCAGCACCTCGAGGTAGAGGAACATCAGCAGCAGGTCGGCGAGCGTCACCCGGCCGGCCCCGATCATCACCATGACCTCCTCGTAGAGCGCGAAGGTCGTCGCGAAGGCGATCGCGAGCAGCCCCAGGTACTCGACGAGGTTGAGCCCGCGGCGGAAGAACGCGTGGATCCTGCGCAACTCGGGGATGTTGGTCTGCATCGCTCCCCTCCGGACGGTCCCTGCCGCGATCGCGAACGGCCCCGCGCCGGAGCGGGGCCGTCGGCCGCGTGCCCTACTTGACGATCTGCGAGAGCTCGCCGGCCTTGTACTTGGCGGCGATCGCGTCGAGCGGGATGGCCTTGATCTTGGAGCCCATGCCGGCGCAGCCGAACTGCTCGTAGCGCTGCTTGCAGATGAGCTTCGCCGCCTCGCGCGCGGGCTTCAGGTAATCGCGCGGGTCGAACGCGCTCTTGTGCTCGTTCATGTACTTGCGGATCGCCGCGGTCATCGCGAGCCGGATGTCGGTGTCGATGTTGATCTTGCGCACGCCGTGCTTGATGCCTTCCTGGATCTCCTCGACCGGCACGCCGTAGGTCTCCTTCATCTCGCCGCCGTTTTCGCGGATGATCTGCAGCAGGTCCTGCGGCACGGAGGACGAGCCGTGCATCACCAGGTGCGTGTTCGGGATGCGCTTGTTGATCGCCGTGATGCGGTCGATCGCGAGGATGTCGCCGGTGGGCTTGCGCGTGAACTTGTAGGCGCCGTGCGAGGTGCCGATGGCAATCGCCAGCGCGTCGAGCTGCGTCTTCTTGACGAAGTCGGCGGCCTGGTCGGGATCGGTGAGCAGCATTTCGCGGGTCATCGTGGAGTCGGTGCCGTGACCGTCCTCCTTGTCGCCCTTCATCGTCTCCAGCGAGCCGAGGCAGCCCAGCTCGCCCTCGACGCTGACGCCGATCGCGTGCGCCATCTCGACGACCTTGCGCGTGACGTCGACGTTGTAGTCGTAACTCGCGATCGTCTTGCCGTCGGCCTCGAGCGAACCGTCCATCATCACGCTGGAGAAGCCGTTGCGGATCGCGGACAGGCAGATCGCCGGCGACTGCCCGTGGTCCTGGTGCATGACGACCGGGACGTTCGGATAGCTCTCGATCGCCGCCTCGATCAGGTGGCGCAGGAAGTGCTCGCCGGCGTACTTCCGCGCGCCGGCCGACGCCTGCATGATCACCGGGCTGTCGGTCTCGGAGGCCGCGGCCATGATCGCCGAGACCTGCTCGAGGTTGTTGACGTTGAACGCGGGCAGGCCGTAGCCGTGCTCGGCGGCGTGGTCGAGCAGCTGGCGCATCGAAACGAGCGGCATGGCAGTCTCCGATGAAACGTGACGGGGAGACTCCATTTTACGCCAGTGGCGCGGAGCGGCTTGATCGCCGTCAAGCGAAGGCGCTGGGCGCGCCGGCGCGTGGTGGCCCCCGGGGCGATCGCTCAGCAGGCACTGGCGTGCCTCGCCTTGCAGGTGGCCAGCACCTCGTCGGGGTCGCGCTGCCACCAGTCGCGCGCCGAAAAGATCTCGACCTCGTGCGGGCCGCGGTAGCCCGCGCGCTCCATCCGCGACCGGATCAGGGGTATGTCGATGACGCCGTCGCCCATCATCCCGCGATCGAGCAGCAGGTCGGTGGTCGGCACCAGCCAGTCGCAGAGGTGGAAGCCCATGAGCCGCGGCAGCCCCGGCCCCGCCGCCGCGCGGCCGGCGCGGGCGCTCTCTCGCTCCAGCGAGGGGTCCCACCACACGTGGTAGATGTCGACGATCACGCCGACGCCGGGTCCGAGCTCGTCGCAGAGGTCGTTGGCCTGGCCGAGGGTGTTGACGCACGCGCGGTCGGCCGCGTACATCGGGTGCAGCGGCTCGATGGCGAGCGGCATCCCGGCCGGCCGCGCGTACTCGAGAAGTTCGGCGATGCCGTCCCGCACCATCGCCCGCGCGCCGGCGAGGTCCTTCGAGGCCGGGCGCTCGGCTTTGTCCTTCGGCAGCCCGCCGACGACCAGCACCAGGCACGGCGAGCCGAGCGCCAGCGCCTCGTCGACCGCGCGCCGGTTGTCCTCGCGTGCGGCGAGCCGGCCGGCCGCGTCGGGGGCCGGGAACATCCCGCCACGGCAGTAGCCCGACAGCGCGAGCCCGGCGTCACGCACCCGCTGCGCCGTCTCCGCGAGCCCCGCCGCGGCGACCTGGTCGCGCCAGGGCGCGATCCGGCCGATGCCGTGGCGGACGCAGCCGTCGATGATCTCCGGCATCGTCCACTGCGCGCGCACGGTGGCGGTGTTGAGCGACAGCAGCGAGGGATCGGGTGACGTCATGGTCGTTCTCCCATCCGGAATCGGGGTCAGAGCGGAATTGCGGGCTCGGCGACAGAGCGGCGCGCGTTCAGAGCGGCGGCACGTCGACCCAGCGTCGCTCGGCCCAGCTCCGATGGCCGAGCTCGGCGAGCTGCACCCCCTTGGCACCTTCCTTCAGGTCCCAGGGGAAGGGACTGTCATCGAACAGGTGCCGGATGAAGAGCTCCCACTCGACCTTGAACGCGTTGTCGTAGGTCCGGTTGTTCGGCAGCTTCTGCCAGGTGTCGAAGAAGTCGATCGCCTGCGGCAGGTCGGGGTTCCACACCGGCTTCGGCGTGTTGACCCGTGCCTGCGTCCAGCAGTCGGTGAGGCCGGCGACCGCGGAGCCGAGCGTGCCGTCGACGTGGAACGTCACGAGGTCGTCGCGCCGCACGCGCGTCACCCACGAGCTGTTGATCTGCGCGATCACGCCGCCTGCGAGCTCGAAGGTCGCGAAGGCCGCGTCGTCGGCGGTGGCGTCGTAGCGGCGCCCGGCCTCGTCCCAGCGCTCGGGGATGTGGGTGACGCCGAGGCAGGAGACGCTCTTCACCGCGCCGAACAGGTTGTCGAGCACGTACCGCCAGTGGCAGAGCATGTCGACGATGATCCCGCCGTCGTCCTCCTTGCGGTAGTTCCACGACGGACGCTGCGCCGGCTGCCAGTCGCCCTCGAACACCCAGTAGCCGAACTCGCCGCGCACCGACAGGATGCGGCCGAAGAAGCCCGCGTCGATCAGCATCCTGAGCTTGAGCAGCCCCGGCAGCCAGAGCTTGTCCTGCACGACGCCGTGCTTGACGCCCGCGGCCTGCGCCGCCCGGCAGAGGTCGATCGCCTCGGCCACCGTCGGCGCGACCGGCTTCTCGGTGTAGATGTGCTTGCCGGCGGCGATCGCCTGGCGGATCAGCTTGGGACGCAGCCCCGTCGACGCCGAGTCGAAGTAGACGGCGTCGTCGCGGTCGGCGAGCGCCGCATCGAGATCGGTGGTCCAGCGGGAGATGTCGTTCGCCCGGGCGAGGGCCTCGAGCTTGTCGGCGTTGCGGCCGACGAGGATCGGGTCGGGCAGCACGCGCCGGCCGTCGGCGAGCGCGACTCCGCCCTGGGCGCGGATGGCGCAGATCGAGCGGACGAGGTGCTGGTTGGTGCCCATGCGCCCGGTGACACCGTTCATGATGATGCCGAGGCGTTCGGTTTTCACGGCGAGGTCTCCTTGGAGGCGTGGCGGTGTGCGACGGGATGCGGTGGCCCGGTGCCGGGCGAGTCGTCGCGGGCGGGGACGGCGTCTGCCCCCGGTCAATCCGGGCCGTGGCGCAGGTAGCCGAGGACGACGTCGGTCATGTGCGCGAGGCGGGCGCGGCGCGCGGCCGGCCGGGCGAGGTCGCGCGCGAAGATCGCCGACAGCGTGTGGCTGTTGGACAGGTAGAAATAGGCGAGCCCGGCGATCGAAATGTAGAGCTGCAGCGCGTCGGGCTCGGCCCGGAACGCCCCGTCGGCGTGCCCGCGGCGCAGGATCTCGCGCAGTGTGGCGATCAGCGGCGAATTGAGCGTGCGGACCTGCGTGCGGCCCTTGAGGTGCTGCGCGCGGTGCAGGTTCTCGGTGTTGAGCAGCATCAGGAATTCCGGATGCGCGATGAAGTAGTCCCAGGTGAACGCGATCAGGCGGCGGATGCCCTCGGCCGGCGGGACGTCCTGCAGCGACAGGCGCTTCTCGGCGGCCCGGATGTCGGCGTAGGCGGCTTCGAGCACCGCGGTGAACAGCGCCTCCTTGTTGCCGTAGTAGTAGTACAGCATCCGCTTGTTGGTGCCGGCGGCCGCGGCGATGCGGTCGACGCGCGCGCCGGAGAGTCCATGGCGGGCGAACTCGGCGGTGGCGGCCGCGAGGATGCCGGCGCGGTTCTCGCCGCGGTCGCGGGCGACCGCGGCCGGGCGGCGCTTCGGCGCTGCAGGTCTCGGGGAGGCGGACAGGGACACGCCACGATGTTAACCATTCGGTTACGTCGGGCGCAAGCTGCGGCGCTGCGTCGCAGCGTGTGGGTCGCCGATCGCAGCGAGGGAGCCGGGCGGGAAGCCGTCAGACGCTCGCGGCGGGCGCCGCCCGGCGCGGGCCTTCAGCCGCGCGACTCGCCGGCGCGAACGATCTTGAGCGTGTTGGTGCCGCCGGACTTGCCCACCGGCTCGCCGCTGGTGATGACGACGAGGTCGCCCTTGTGCACGTGCCCGGTGCCGAGCAGGAAGTCCTCGGCCGACTGCAGGACGGCGTCGCGGTCGGCGCTCTGCGGCATGTAGAGCGGGTGCACGTTGCGGTAGAGCGCCATCTTGCGCTGCGCGCCCACCTCCGGGGTGAGCGCGAAGATCGGGCAGCCGCAGTTGTGCCGCGACATCCACAGCGCCGTCGAGCCCGACTGGGTCATCGACGCGATCGCCTTCACCTTCAGGTGGTGCGCGGTGTAGAGCGTGCCCATCGCGATCGACTGGTCGATCCGCGCGAACGTCGAGCCGAGGAGGTCGCGCTCGAGGTGCACCGGGTGCGACTTCTCCGCTTCGCGGCAGATGTGCGACATCGTCTGCACGGTCTCGACCGGGTAGCGGCCGGCAGCGGTCTCGGCCGACAGCATCACCGCGTCGGTGCCGTCGAGCACCGCATTGGCGACGTCGGAGACCTCCGCGCGCGTGGGCACCGGCGAGTGGATCATCGACTCCATCATCTGCGTCGCGGTGATCGTCAGCTTGTTGCGGTCGCGGGCGAGGTGGATCATCCGCTTCTGCAGTCCCGGCACCGAGGCGTTGCCGACCTCGACCGCGAGGTCGCCGCGGGCGACCATGATGCCGTCGGAGGCGTCGATGATCTCCTCGAGCACGCCGATCGCCTCGCTGCGCTCGATCTTGGCGATGAGCAACGCGTGGCTGCCGGTGGCCCGCAGCAGCTGGCGCGCCATGTACATGTCTTCCTTGTTCTTCGGGAAGGAGACCGCCAGGTAGTCGGCGCCGATCGCGCCGGCCGTCTTGACGTCCTCCATGTCCTTGGCCGTCAGCGCCGGCGCCGACAGGCCGCCGCCCTCGCGGTTGATGCCCTTGTTGTTGGACAGCGTGCCGCCGACGACCACGCGGGTCCTGATCGCGCTGCCTTCCACGGTCACGACCTCGAGCTTGATGAGGCCGTCGTCGAGCAGCAGCACCGCGCCCGGCTCGACGTCGCCGACGAGTTCCTTGTAGTCGAGGCCGACGCGCGTCGCGTCGCCCTCGACGCAGTCGGCGTCGAGGACAAAGGACTGCCCGGGCTCGAGTTCGACCTTGCCGTCGGCGAACTTGCCGATGCGGATCTTCGGGCCCTGCAGGTCGCACATGATGGCGACCTCGCGGCCGAGTTCCTGCGAGCACTGGCGCACGAGGCGCGCGCGCTCGATGTGCTCGTCGGCGCGGCCGTGAGAGAAGTTGAGCCGGACGACGTCGACCCCGGCGGCCAGCATCCGGCCGAGCACCTCGGGCGAATTGCAGGCGGGGCCCAGCGTGGCAACGATCTTGGTGGCGCGTAGCAAAGGCATTCCAATCAAGGTGTGACGCAGTGCGTCGAGCGCGACATGCTACGTCAAATTGGCGGCCGGCGGCGCGGCGGCGCCGCGCGGGCAGCCGCCACGGAGGGGCGGCGTGGCGTGCGCGCCACACCGCGTGCGGCACGAAAAAAGGCCGCGCCCGCGGGGCACGGCCTCGCCGGGAGCGGGGGCGCCGCCGGCGCCCCGCCGAGAGGGTCAACCCTTGGCGCGGGTCTCCAGCATCGCCACGGCCGGCAACGTCTTGCCCTCGAGGAACTCGAGGAACGCGCCGCCCGCGGTCGAGATGTAGGAGATCTTGTCGGCGATGCCGAACTTGTTGATCGCCGCAACGGTGTCGCCGCCGCCGGCAATCGTGAACGCCTTGGACGCGACGATCGCGTCGGCGAGTGCGCGGGTGCCGCCGGCGAAGGCGTCGAACTCGAACACGCCGACCGGGCCGTTCCAGACGATGGTGCCGGCCTTGGCAATGATCGTCTTCAGGTAGGCCACCGACTGCGGGCCGATGTCGAGGATCATGTCGTCGGGTTCGACATCCTCGATCGCCTTCAGCGTGGGCTTCGCGGTCGCCGAGAACTCCTTCGCGCACACGGCGTCGATGGGCACCGGCACGCGGCCGGGGAATTCGGCGAGGATCGCCTTCGCCTCGGGCACGAGGTCCGCCTCGGCGAGCGATTTCCCGATCTTGCCGTTCTCGGCCAGGATGAACGTGTTGGCGATGCCGCCGCCGACGATCAGCACGTCGACCTTCTTGGCGAGCTCCTTCAGCACGGTGAGCTTGGTCGAGACCTTGGAGCCGGCGACGATGGCGACCAGCGGGCGCTTCGGGCTTGCGAGCGCGGCGCCGAGCGCGTCGAGCTCGGCGGCCATCAGCGGCCCGGCGCAGGCCACGGGCGCGAACTTCGCGATGCCGTGGGTCGTCCCTTCCGCCCGGTGCGCGGTGCCGAACGCGTCGTTGACGTAGACGTCGCACAGGCTCGCCATCTTGCGCGCGAGGCCCTCGTCGTCCTTCTTCTCGCCCTTGTTGAAGCGGCAGTTCTCGAGCAGCACGACGCTGCCGGGCTTGAGCGCAGCGTGCCAGGCGCCGCCGTCGATCCAGTCCTTGACGAGCGGCACCGGCGCTCCGAGCAGCTCGTAGAGCCGCTGCGCGACGGGCGCCATCGAGTCGGCGGCGCTCCATTCGCCTTCCTTCGGGCGACCGAGGTGCGAGGTCACCATCACCGCCGCGCCGCGCGCGAGCGCATCCTTGATGCCGGGCACCGAGGCACGGATCCGCGTGTCGTCGGTGATGTTGCCGTTGTCGTCCTGCGGCACATTGAGATCGGCGCGGATGAAGACGCGCTTGCCGGAAACGTCGAGATTGGTGAGGCGGTTGAAGCTCATGGCGAACCTCGGCTGGTTGCGGTGGGGGTCGGAAAAGCGAAAAGGGGGCGCCCCAAGGGCACCCCCCGTGGGCAGCGCGGGCCTATTTGGCCATCACGCGGACCATCTCCAGCACCTTGCAGGAGTAGCCCCATTCGTTGTCGTACCACGAGACGACCTTGACGAACGTGCCGTCGAGCGCCATGCCGGCATCGGCGTCGAAGATCGACGTACGGCTCTCGCCGCGGAAGTCGGTGGCGACGACCTTGTCGTCGGTGTAGCCGAGCACGCCCTTCATCGCGCCTTCGGACGCGGCCTTCATCGCGGCACAGATCGCCTCGTAGGTGGCTTCCTTGGACAGTTCGACGGTGAGGTCGACGACCGAGACGTCGGAGGTCGGCACGCGGAAGGCCATGCCGGTGAGCTTCTTGTTGAGCTCCGGGATCACCACGCCGACGGCCTTGGCCGCGCCGGTGCTGGACGGGATGATGTTCTCCAGGATGCCGCGTCCGCCGCGCCAGTCCTTGTTGCTCGGGCCGTCCACCGTCTTCTGCGTGGCGGTGGCGGCATGCACGGTGGTCATCAGGCCGCGCTTGATGCCGAAGCTGTCGTTCAGCACCTTGGCCACCGGGGCCAGGCAGTTGGTGGTGCAGCT
>DATIUK010000218.1:0-7679 GCA_035466885.1 Casimicrobiaceae bacterium | reverse complement strand
AGAGCTTGATTTTGGTTGCCTAATCGCGATAGAATGGCAGGCTTCGCACAACGCACGTCCCGAATTCGAAGGAGCGAGCCATGGCTCGAGTCTGTCAAGTCACCGGCAAGGCCCCGATGGTGGGCCACAACGTATCCCACGCCAACAACAAGACGCGTCGGCGCTTCCTGCCCAACCTGCAGCAGCGCCGGTTCTGGCTCGAGAGCGAGAACCGCTGGGTGAGCCTGCGCCTCACCAACGCCGCGCTGCGCACGATCGACAAGAAGGGCCTCGACGTCGTTCTGGCCGAGATGCGCGCGCGCGGGCAACACGTCTAACGCAACGGAGCCAGAGAGATCATGCGCGACAAGATCAAGCTCGAATCGTCGGCCGGAACCGGCCACTTCTACACGACCACCAAGAACAAGAAGCTGATGCCCGAGAAGATGGAGATCAAGAAGTTCGATCCCGTCGCGCGCAAGCACGTCGCGTACAAGGAAACCAAGCTGAAGTAACCCGGCGGTCGACCGAGTTCCGGCAAAAGGCCCGCGTCACCGCGGGCCTTTTGCTATCGGGGACCGGCAAATCGGCGTCGCGGCCGCAGCCGGCAGCGCGCCCTCGCCGCGGTCAGGCGTAGCGGCGCAGCTGCTGCGAGAACTGCGCCAGCGACGCGATGCCGGACTCCTCGGCGCGACGGCACCAGTCCTGCAGGCGGGCGAGGAGCTGCTCGCGTGTTTCGGTGGACCGGCCCCAGATGCCGTCCAGGTCCTGGCGCATTGAGTAGATCGTCTGCAGCGCCTTGCTGCTCTCCAGCGCCTTGGCGAGCGTCGCGCGCTCGGCGACCGGCAAGGTGTCGCCCGACTCGGACGACAGCCAACGCTTCAGGCGCGCGAGGCTCGGCATCGCCGGGAACTCGGCGCGCCCCGCCTTGCTGCGCAGCGCCGCGATCTCGGCGGCACAGGTGGCGCGCAGGCTCCGCGCGTACGCGGCGACGACCGTGTACCGGTGCTCGATCACGGCGTGCAGCGTCGCGAGGTCGGGCACGGGCTTCGGCGTCGGCGCGACGTGCAGCGTCGGCGCGACCCGGCGCACCTTGGCCAGACGCAGCGCCTCGAGGATGCGGATGTACCCCCAGCCCAGGTCGAACTCGAACCAGCGCGACGAGAACTTGGCCGACGAGCCGTAGGCGTGGTGGTTGTTGTGCAGCTCCTCGCCACCGATCAGGATGCCCCAGGGGACGATGTTGGTCGACGCGTCGGCGGAGGCGAAGTTGCGATAGCCCCAGTAGTGGCCGATGCCGTTGATGATGCCGGCGGCGTTGACGGGGATCCACATCATCTGCACCGCCCAGATCGTCGCGCCGATCGGACCGAACAGGACGAGGTTGACGGCGAGCATCAGCCCGACGCCCTGCCACGAGTAGCGGGTGTAGAGATTGCGCTCGATCCAGTCGTCGGGCGTGCCCTTGCCGTACTTCTCCAGCGTCTCCTGGTTCTTCGCCTCGGCGCGGTAGAGCTCGGAGCCCTGCCAGAACACCGTCCTGATGCCGCGGGTCTGCGGGCTGTGCGGATCCTCGTCGGTCTCGCACTTGGCGTGGTGCTTGCGGTGGATCGCCGTCCACTCCTTGGTGACCATGCCGGTGGTGAGCCACAGCCAGAAGCGGAAGAAGTGGCTGACCGGCGGCGCGAGATCCAGCGCCCGGTGCGCCGAATGGCGGTGCAGGTAGATCGTGACGCCGGCGATCGTGACGTGCGTGAGCACCAGGGTGACGACGACGTATCCCCACCACGGCAGGTCGATCAGGCCGTGGGAGAGCAAGGCAAGCAGGTCGGAGGGCATCGGAGGGCCGGCGCAGGGCCGGTTTGGTATCAATGGGTTATTGTACCCTGCGACGGGCGGACGCGCCTTGGCGGCGCCGGTCGCCCTGGGTGGGGCCGGACCAGGGGCGGTCCTCAGCCGGCCGGCGGCGCTGCTGGCCCGGCGACCGGGGTTTCGCCGCTGCCGCCGGCGGCAGCAAGCGCGTCCGGCCCGGCGGGTCCCGCGGGGACCGGCGCAGGTGCGCCGATGATCCTGACCTCGCGCTGCGGGAACGGGATGCTGATGGCGTTGGCCCGGAAGGCGCGCCAGATCGCGAGGTTGATCGCGCTCCGGATGTTGCCCTGGCCGTTCTCGGGGTCGTTGATCCAGAAACCGAGCTCGAGGTCGATGCCGCTGTCGGCGAAGCGCACGACGAACGCGGCCGGCGGATTGGGTTCCTTCAGCACCCGCGCCTCGCCGCGAGCCGCTTCCACCATCAGCTGCAGCGCGAGCTCGAGGTCGGCGCCGTACGCGACCTGGACCGGCACGCCGATCCTGGTCTCCCGCGACGAGTACGAGTGGTTGAGCACCGTCGTCGTCACCAGCGTCTCGTTGGGCACGACGGCCTCGATGCCGTCGAGGCTGCGCACGACGACGTAGCGCGCAGTGACCTTGGTCACGACGCCGAAGCGGTTGTCGACGGTGATCATGTCGCCCAGACGGATCGACCGGTCGAGCAGGATCGTGAAGCCGGCGATGTAGTTGCTGGCGAGCTTCTGCAACCCGAGACCGATGCCCACCCCCAGTGCGCCGCCGAACACCGACAGCAGCGTGAGGTCGATGCCGACCGTGTTGAGCGCGATCAAGACCGCGAGAATGAGCAGCACCGCACGGACGGCCTTGGCCGCCAGCGCCCGCAGGCTGCTGTCGAGCTGCTCCGCCTGCATCAGGCGGTTCTCGATGAAGCTCGAGATCCAGAGCGTGACCGCCAGTGTGAGCAGCACGACCAGGACCGCCTTGCCGATGTCGAGCACCGAGACGTGGCTCTTGGCGATCGGGATCACGAGCGCGTCGAGGTCGACCGCGATGTCGTGCAGGATGCCGAGGAAATAGAGCAGCAGCAGGCCCCAGACGGTGAACGAGACCGCGCGCTCCGACGTCGCGAGCCAGGAAGCGCGGGGGAAGACACCGCGCAGCGCGTAGACGAAGAGCCGGATCAGCGCCAGCGCGACCGCCGCCGGCAGCGCGAGGGCGAGGAAGAACGGCGTCCGGTAGCGCTGGTAGAGCACCGTGGCGACGACCAGCAGCAGCAGCGTGACCAGGGGAAAGATCAGCCGATTGACGCCACCGGCACCGACGCGGATCACGTCGTGGGTGCGATCAGTCCGCAGGCGAAGCCGGCGATCGGCGAACCAGCCGATTGCGAAGCAGGCGAGCACCAGGCCGAGGTCGATCCACCCGGCGGGGCGGCTCAGTGCGGCTTCGACGCGCAGGAAATCGATGGCGGGGAGCATGGGCGGCAAGTTTACTCGATCGCGCGCCGCCGGCTGGTCGTGAAGCGGGTGGCGTCGCCCGCCGGGCGGCTATCGGGCGTCGCGGGACCAGCGCTGCGCCTTGGACTGCAGGCGCCGGAAGTTGTCGCGGTAGGCCTGCGCCACGCCCGGGTTGTCGCGAAAGATCGCGACGTTCTCGGCGTTGCGGCGCTGCGCGGCGACGGTGAAGTTGTAGCTGCCGGTGACCGTCGTCGCCCGCGGCAGGCCCGCGTCGGCGATCAGGACCTTGTTGTGCGCGGCGGCGAAGTTGCCGTCGAGCCAGACGGGCACGCCGGCGGCCGCGAGGTCGCGCACGGCGCTGTGCGGTGTCTCCAACGTCTGCGCGCGGTCCGCGACGACCGCGACGGCGACGCCGCGGCGGTGGGCCGCGATCAGCGCGCGGGCGAGCCGCTGCTGGGTGAACGAGAACGCCTGGACCAGCACCTCGCGCTGCGCGGCGTCGATCACGGCGACGATGCGCGTGTCGATCGCGTCGCCGGGGGTGAAGGCGAGCTCGACGGTTCCCGCGCCCGGCAGCGCGGAGGCCGCGTGCGCCGGCGGCGGGATCGGCGCAATGCAGCCGAGCGCGATCGCCGCGGCGACAACGGCGAGGCGGGCACCGCTGTCCGGTCTCACTTCGCGTGCTCGAGGATCGCGCCGAAGAAACCGTCGCAGCCGTGCACGTGCGGCAGCAACTGCAGGAGCGGCCCGGTGTCGAGCGGGCAGCCGGCGAGCTTCAGCGCCGCCGCCGCGTCCCCGAGCGCGAACGCCGGATGGGTGGCGAGGAAGTCGTCGACGACGGCCTGGTTCTCGTCGGGCAGGATGCTGCAGGTCGCATAGACCAGGCGACCGCCGGGCTTCAGCAGCGTCGCCGCCGCGGCGAGGATCGCGCGCTGCTTGGCGACGAGCTCGGCGACGGCCGTCTCCGGCTGGCGCCACTTGAGGTCCGGGTTGCGCCGCAGCGTCCCGAAGCCGGTGCAGGGCGCGTCGACCAGCACGCGGTCGATCTTGCCGGCGAGACGCCGGACCCGCGGGTCGCGCTCGTGCGCGATCAGTTGCGGGTGCACGTTCGACAGCCCCGACCGCGCGAGCCGCGGTTTCAGGCGCGCGAGGCGCCAGTCGACGGTGTCGAACGCGTAGAGCCGGCCCTGAGAGCGCATCAGCGCCCCCAGGAGCAGCGTCTTGCCGCCGGCGCCGGCGCAGAAGTCGACGACCATCTCGTTGCGCTTGGGCGCGACCAGGAGGCCGACGAGCTGGCTGCCCTCGTCCTGGATCTCGATGCTGCCGTCCTGCAGCAGCGGATGCCGCGCGAGCGACGGGCGTCCCTGCACGCGCAGGCCGAGCGGCGACCACGGCGTCGGCACGGCGACGATGCCGTCGGCGGCGAGCGCCACGCGCACCGCCTCGCGCGTGACCCGCAGCGGGTTGACCCGCAGGTCCAGCGTCGCGCCCGCGAGCAGCGCACGGGCGAGCGCCGCGCGGGCATCGTCGCCGTAGGCGGCACCGAGTCGCTGCCACAGCCAGTCCGGCAGTTCCGCCAGCGTCGCGGCGTCGAGCGTCTCGTCGGTGCGGGCCTTGAACTCGCGCAGCCACCGCGCGTCCGCGGCACGGACGACGCCTTCGAGCTCGCGCACGCTGTGGCCCTGCACGCGGACCAGCGTGGCCAGCGCGAGCTTTTCCGGCTGGGTCGTCGCGGCGAGCGTTTCGATCGAGCGGCGTCGGCGCAGGTAGGCGAACACGCCCTCGGTGATGAACGCGCGGTCGGCGCGGCCGATCTCCGCATGCCGGCGGAAGTGCTGGTGGATGAGCGCGTCGGCGGGTGCGGGCAGTGGACGGATCTCGGCGATCGCGGCGGCGAGGCCGGCGACCTGGTTGCTGCGCAGGGTCATTGTTGTGCCAGCTTGGCGTCGACGCGGATGGAGTCGAGCAGCGCCTCGGCAGTGCCGCGGGTGGTGTTGGAGACGCGCAGCTTCACCGGCAGGTAGTTGAGCGACGGCGCGAGCCAGACGATGGCCTCGGTCTTGCCGTCCTCGCTGCGCCGGTGCCAGCGCTCGGTGTCGATCTCGCCGGCCGGCCAGGCGATGCGCTCGTTTGCTTCGCGGCGGAACTCGTAGCGTGCGACGCGCCGGGTCGTGGCGACGGCGAAACCGAACCGGTCCGTGACGGGCGGTGAGAAGTAGAACTGCCACATGATGGTCAGCGGATCGAACGTCGGCAGCTCGAGCGACTCGGTCTTCGCCTCGTGCAGGGTCACGATTCCGGTTTCCCAGTCGAACAGCGCCGTCTCGCGCTTGTCGCGGCTGCCGCGCTCGACGTTGAGCTCCAGCGGCTGCAGTCCCTGCGCGGTGATCGTCCCCCGGCTTTCCATCCGGCCCTGGCCGCGCAGCAGCAGCGCGGCGAACCCGTGCGCCTCGCCGACGGTCGCGATCCGGTACTGGCCGTCGCCGTGCTCGAAGCGATAGACGGCCTCGCCGATGAGGAAGCCCTGCGTGCCGAGGAACGCCTTGTAGACGAGATCCACGCGCGGGGGGAGCACCTGGTCCGGCGTGTTCGTCGCCGGCGCGGCGGCGGGTTCGGTGACGGCGAGTTCCGGGGGCGGCGCCGGCGGTTCGGGCGCGGCGGCCACGACGTCGGGCGCGGACTCGCCGGGCTCGGGCGTTGGCTCCGCGGCCAGCACGGGCGCGCTCTCCGGGGCGGGCATGGGTACCGTCCGCCGGGGCTTGGCCTTGGCTCGGGTCGCAGGCCCCGGCGCGGCGACCGTCGCCGGCTTCGGCGGCGGCGGCATCTCGGTCAGCGTCGCCTGCAGCGGCGTCGTATCCGGGGTGTCGGGCAAGCGCACCGGCCACAGCGTCATCGCGGCGTGCAAGGCGATCGACAGCATTGCCGCGACGGCGAGCACCGGCCTCGCCCCGGCGCGCTGCGCGCTGGCGATGGGGTGACGGCAGAGGGCGAGGATCGCGGTCAAGGCTTTGGTTGGATCGGCAACGCAGCAAAGCGTTCCTGGAGCACGGCTAGGCCGACGGAACGAGGAGCGCCGCCGCTGTCGTGCGTTCGCCCTTGACCCGCACGCGGCGACCCTCGACGACCAGCCTGCCGGCGCAGAAGGCGCGCACCGCCGCCGGCAGGAGCTCGTGCTCCGCGGCGAGCACCCGTGCGGCCAGCCTCGTTTCGTCGTCGCCGGGGAGCACCGGCACCGCGGCCTGGGCGACGATCGGGCCGTGGTCGAGGTCCGCGGTGACGAAGTGCACGGTGCAGCCGTGGATGCGCACGCCGTCGGCCAGCGCCCGCCGGTGCGTGTCGAGCCCCGGATACGACGGCAGCAGCGACGGGTGGATGTTGATCATCCGGCCCTGGTAGCGGGCGACGAACGCCGGCCCCAGGATGCGCATGAAGCCGGCGAGCACGACGAGATCGGGCGCGCTCACGTCGACCGCCTCGGCGAGCGCCGTGTCGAACGCCGCGCGGTCGGCGTGCGCCCGATGGTCGACGACGTTGACGTGCGTGCCGTGGGCCAGCGCGATTGCGAGCCCGGCCGCGTCGGCGCGGTTGCTGATCACCGTGGCGACGGTGCCGCCCAGCCGGCCCGCGCGTTCGGCGTCGAGCAGCGCGGCGAGGTTCGAGCCCCGGCCGGAGATGAGGACGGTGATGCGCGGTTGGGTCACGCGGGTCTGGCTGCGCGGGGAATGCGGCGCCGACGGGAGGGCCCGTCAGGCGACGACGGTCCCCGGCGCCCCGGGCTGCCGGACCTCGACGCGCCCGATCCGGTGGACGGTCTCGCCTTCGCCGCGCAGCAGCGCCTCCGCGCGGTCGGCGTCGGCGGCGGCGACCACGACCACGAGGCCGATGCCGCAGTTGAACACCCGGTGCATCTCGGCTTCGTCGATGTTGCCAACGCGCTGCAGCCAGTCGAAAACCGGCGGCCGCGGCCAGGTCGTGCGGTCGAGGCGGGCGGCGAGCGCGGCGGGGAACATCCGGTGCGTGTTCTCGGTAAGGCCGCCGCCGGTGATGTGCGCCATGCCCTTGACGGCGATTTCGCCCAGGAGCCGCAGCATCGGCCGCACGTAGATCCGGGTCGGTGCGAGCAGCGCGTCGCCCAGCGTCCGCGACCGGTCCTCGCCGGGCGCCGGCTGCGAAAGGTCGGCCTCGGCAACCTCGAGCACCCGGCGGATCAGCGAATAACCGTTGGAGTGCGGACCGGACGAAGGCAGGCCGAGGAGGACGTCGCCGGCAGCGATGCGGCTGCCGTCGATCGCGTTCGACTTTTCGACCACGCCCACGGCGAAGCCGGCGAGGTCGTACTCGCCGGGCGCGTACATCCCGGGCATCTCGGCGGTCTCGCCGCCGATGAGCGCGCAGCCGGCCTGCTCGCAG
>DATIUK010000217.1:0-16258 GCA_035466885.1 Casimicrobiaceae bacterium | reverse complement strand
CCTGCCTGTACAGCGACATCGTGCTGCCAACCGCGAGCTGGTACGAGAAGAACGACCTCAACACCAGCGACATGCACCCGTTCATCCACCCGCTGTCGGCCGCGGTCGACCCGGTGTGGCAGTCCCGTTCCGATTGGGAGATTTACAAGGGCTTCGCCCAGGCCTTCAGCGAAGTCTGCGTCGGCCACCTCGGCGTCGAGAAGGAAGTGGTGCTGACGCCGCTGATGCACGACACGCCCGCCGAACTGGCGCAGCCGTTCGACGGGAAGGAGTGGAAGAAGGGCCAGTGCGAGCTGGTCCCGGGCAAGACCGCGCCGCAGATGGTCGTCATCGAGCGCGACTACCCGAACACGTACCGGAAGTTCACGGCGCTGGGCCCGCTGATGTCCAAGGTCGGCAACGGCGGCAAGGGCATCGCTTGGAACACCGAGGTCGAGGTGAAGAACCTCGCCGCGCTCAACTACCCGGTGACCGAGGAAGGCGTCGCCAAGGGCCTGCCGCGGATCGAGTCGGACATCGACGCCGCCGAGGTGGTGCTGATGCTGGCGCCTGAAACCAACGGCGAGGTCGCGGTGAAAGCGTGGGAGGCGCTGTCGGTGATCACCGGCCGCGAGCACAAGCACCTGGCGCTGCCGAAGGAGGACGAGAAGATCCG
Organism: Casimicrobiaceae bacterium; assembly: GCA_035466885.1. Taxonomy (GTDB): domain Bacteria; phylum Pseudomonadota; class Gammaproteobacteria; order Burkholderiales; family Casimicrobiaceae; genus CAIWHR01. Next base: position 15,603 of record DATIUK010000217.1, on the reverse strand, counting down.
CTTCCGCGACATCCAGGCGCAGCCGCGCAAGATCATCTCCAGCCCGACCTGGAGCGGCATCGAGTCCGAGCACGTGAGCTACAACGCCGGCTACACCAACGTCCACGAGCTGATCCCCTGGCGGACGCTCACCGGCCGCCAGCAGTTCTACCAGGACCACAAGTGGATGCTGGCGTTCGGCGAGGGCTTCTGCGTCTACCGGCCGCCGGTCGACCTCAAGACGACCCACGCGATGCAGGACAAGAAGCCCAACGGCAACCCGGAGATCGCGCTCAACTTCATCACCCCGCACCAGAAGTGGGGGATCCACTCGACCTACACCGACAACCTCATCATGCTGACGCTGTCGCGCGGCGGCCCGATCGTCTGGATCTCCGAAGACGACGCGAAGCGCGCCGACATCGTCGACAACGACTGGATCGAGCTCTTCAACGTCAACGGCGCGATCGCCGCGCGGGCGGTCGTCAGCCAGCGCGTCTCCAACGGCATGTGCCTGATGTACCACGCGCAGGAGAAGATCGTGAACACGCCGGGTTCGGAGATCACCGGCGGGCGCGGCGGCATCCACAACTCGGTGACCCGGATCGTCACCAAGCCTACGCACATGATCGGCGGCTACGCGCAGCTGTCCTACGGCTTCAACTACTACGGGACGATCGGCACCAACCGCGACGAGTTCGTCGTCGTCCGCAAGATGAAGACGGTCGACTGGCTGGACACGCCGGCGCACGCGGGGGAGACCGCATGAACCCGCGGTGCCACGCCGTCGTCACGTCGCCGCCCGCCGCGGCAGTCCTGTTCCCGGCCGCTTTGCCCGTGCGCGAGCGCCAAGCAAACGAGGAGTCGTTCCAATGAAGATCCGCGCCCAGATCGGCATGGTGCTCAATCTCGACAAGTGCATCGGCTGCCACACCTGCTCGGTGACCTGCAAGAACGTCTGGACCACCCGCGAGGGCATGGAGTACGCGTGGTTCAACAACGTCGAGACCAAGCCCGGCATCGGCTATCCCAAGGAGTGGGAGAACCAGGACAAGTGGAAGGGCGGGTGGGTACGGAAAGGCAACGGCAGGATCGAGCCGAAGCAGGGCAGCAAGCTCTCCATACTGATGAAGATCTTCGCCAACCCCAACCTGCCGCAGATCGACGACTACTACGAGCCGTTCACCTTCGACTACGACCACCTGCAGAGCGCGCCCGAGATGAAGGCGATGCCGGTCGCGCGGCCGCGCAGTCTCATCACCGGCGAGCGGATGGAGAAGATCGAGTGGGGCCCCAACTGGGAGGAGATCCTCGGCGGCGAATTCGCCAAGCGCAGCAAGGACGCGAACTTCGAGGCGATGCAGAAGGACATCTACGGCCAGTTCGAGAACACGTTCATGATGTACCTGCCGCGGCTGTGCGAGCACTGCCTCAACCCGGCGTGCGTCGCGTCGTGCCCGTCGGGCTCGATCTACAAGCGCGAGGAGGACGGCATCGTCCTCATCGACCAGGACAAGTGCCGCGGCTGGCGCATGTGCGTCTCCGGCTGCCCGTACAAGAAGATCTACTACAACTGGGCGTCGGGCAAGGCCGAGAAGTGCATCTTCTGCTACCCGCGGATCGAGTCGGGCCAGCCGACGGTGTGCTCGGAGACCTGCGTCGGGCGCATCCGCTACCTCGGCGTGCTGCTCTACGACGCCGACCGGATCGAGGCGGCCGCCGCCGTCGACGACCCGAAGGCGCTCTACGGCGCGCAGCTGTCGATCTTCCTCGACCCGAACGACCCGGTAGTCGTCGCCCAGGCCCGCCGCGACGGGGTGCCGGAGGCGTGGCTGACCGCCGCGCGCGTCTCCCCCGTCTACAAGATGGCGGTGGACTGGAAGGTGGCGCTGCCGCTGCACCCGGAGTACCGGACGCTGCCGATGGTCTGGTACGTGCCGCCGCTGTCGCCGATCCAGGCGGCCGCCAACGCCGGGCAGATCGGGACCTTCGGCCAGCTCCCCGACGTGCGCTCGCTGCGCATTCCGGTCCAGTACCTCGCCAACCTGTTGACCGCCGGCGACGAGGCACCGGTGGTCGCCGCGCTGGAACGGATGCTGGCGATGCGCGCGCACATGCGCGACCGCCACGTCGAGCAGCGCGACAATGCCGAGGTGCTGCGGCAGGTCGGCCTTTCCGCGCAGGACGTCGAGGACATGTACCGGGTGATGGCGATCGCCAACTACGAGGACCGCTTCGTGATCCCGACCGCGCACCGCGAGTACGCCGAGGATGCGTTCGACGTCAAGGGCGGCTGCGGCTTCTCGTTCGGCAACGGCTGCTCGGACGGCTCGTCGGACGCGTCGCTGTTCGGCGGCAGGAAGCGCAAGACGATCCCGATCAAGGTCGGCGCCTAGGGAGGCTGCGATGAACCGTGTACTGAAGGCACTCGGCGCGCTGCTCGCCTACCCGTCGGACGAACTCGTCGCCGCGCTGCCCGAGATCGGCGCCCTGATCGACCTCGAGGCGCGGCTGCCGCGGGAAGCCCTGGCGGAGCTCGTCCTGCTGCAGGAGGAGCTCGGCACGGCCGACCTCCTCGACGCGCAGGAACGCTACGTGGCGCTGTTCGACCGCGGCCGGGCGACGTCGCTGCACCTCTTCGAGCACGTCCACGGCGACTCGCGCGACCGCGGGCCGGCGATGGTCGACCTCAAGGAAGTGTACGCGCGGGCCGGGCTGCAGCTCGCCCCGGGCGAGCTCCCCGACTACCTGCCGGCGGTGCTCGAGTACCTCGCGCTGCGGCCGTTCGCCGAGGCGAAGGAGATGCTCGGCGACTGCGCGCACATCCTGCGTGCGGTCGGCGAGGCGCTGCGGCAGCGCGGCAGCCGGTACGCGGCCGTGCCCAACGCACTGTTGCTGCTGATCGGCGACCAGCCGCTGGCGGCGGAAGCGCCTGCCGCCGCGCCGGAGCCGCCGCTCGACGACGAGTGGCGGGAGGAGCCGGTGTTCTTCGGCCCGCCCGGCGGCAAGGGCTGCGGCGCCGCGGCGCCGGGGTCCGCCCCCATCCAATTCATGCCGCGTCGGTCCTGACGCGATTCCGGAGAAAACGCGATGTCCTATCTCAACGTGTTCCTGTTCGGCATCTATCCGTATGTCGCCCTGGTCGTCTTCTTCGCGGGCAGCCTGCTGCGCTTCGACCGCGACCAGTACACCTGGAAGAGCGACTCGTCGCAGATGCTGCGCGCCGGTCAGCTGCGGTGGGGGTCGAACCTCTTCCACCTCGGCATCCTCGGCATCTTCTTCGGCCACCTGTTCGGCCTGCTGACGCCGCTCGCGGTCTGGCACTTCCTCGGCGTCTCGGCCCCGGCGAAGCAGCTGCTCGCGGTCGTCGCCGGCGGCATCGCCGGCATCGCCTGCCTGGTCGGCCTCGTGCTCCTCCTCCACCGCCGGCTCACCGAGCCGCGGATCCGGGCGACGACCAAGGCCATGGACAAGTTCGTGCTCCTGCTGCTGCTCGCGCAGCTGCTGCTGGGCCTGTTCAGCATCACGGTGTCGCTGCAGCACATGGACGGCGCGGAGATGATCAACCTGATGACCTGGGCGCAGCACCTCGTGACCTTCCGCGGCGACGCGGCGAGCTTCGTCGCAGGCGTGGCGCCCGTGTTCAAGCTGCACCTCGTGCTGGGGATGACCATCTTCCTCGTCTTCCCGTTCACCCGGCTGGTCCACGTCTGGTCGGGCTTCGCCGCCGCCGGCTACCTCGTGCGCGCCTACCAGCTCGTGCGGTCACGCTGAATCGCGGCGGGGAGCGAATCGTGACCATCAAAGTCAACGGCGTCGTCGTCGGCGACGCGCGGGTCGCCAGCGCCGCGGCGGAGCTCGCCGGCGAGGCGGACCCGCTCGCGGCCGCGCGGCGCACGCTTGCGGTCCGCGAGCTCCTGCTGCAGCGGGCCGGCGAACTCGGGCTGCTCGAGGGCGGCGCGGCGCGGACGGCGGTCGACTTCGCGAGCCGCGACGACGAGGACCGGGTCATCGCCGAATTGCTGGAGCGCGAAGTCGCGACGCCGGAGCCGACCGAGGACGAGTGCCGGCATTTCTTCGCTGCCCATCCCGACCGCTTCCGTTCGGGCGACCTCGTCGAGGTGCGCCACATCCTGTTCGCGGTGACGCCGGGAACGCCGGTCGCGCCGCTGCGCGCCCGCGCCGAGGAAGTGCTGGTCGGGTTGCGCACCGATCCTGCGCCATTCGCCGAGCGCGCCGCCGCGCTGTCCAACTGCCCGTCCGGACGGCAGGGCGGCAACCTCGGCCAGTTCGGCCGCGGCGAGATGGTCGCGGAGTTCGACGCCGCGGTTTTCGACGGCGAGGCCACCGGCATCCTGCCGCGCCTGGTGGCGACCCGGTTCGGGTTCCACATCGTCGACGTCGTGCACCGGCTCCCCGGCCGGCGGCTGCCGTTCGAGGCCGTCGAAGCGAGCGTGGCGTCCTACCTCGCGCGGCGGGTCGAGGCGGATGCGCTGCGCCAGTACGTCGCCGTGCTCGCGGGCCGGGCGACGATCGAGGGCGTGACCCTCGACGCGGCGGCGACCCCGCTGGTGCAGTAGGAGCCGGGCACTGGCGTCCGCGCGCGATGGCCGACGACTTCCTGCGCCGGTTGCGCCGCTTCGAGACGCGGTTCTTCCCGCGCTACCGGCGCGAGTACCGGCGCCTGGTCGACGAAGGCCAGCATCCGACCACGCTGTTCATCGGCTGCTCGGACTCGCGGCTGGTCCCGTACCTCCTGACCGGGGCCGGTCCCGGCGAACTCTTCCTGGTGCGCAACGTCGGCAATCTGATCCCGCCCTGGGATGCGTCGCACGGCATCCACGGCACGACTGCCGCGATCGAGTACGCGGTGCTGAAGCTCGCCGTCCACGACATCATCGTCTGCGGCCACAGCCATTGCGGCGCGGTCAAGGCGATGTACGAGGATCCGATTCCCGAGGCGCCACACCTCAACCACTGGCTCGAGCTCGGGCGCGACGCGGTGCTGCCCGTGGTTCCCACCGAGGAGGCGCTGCGTCGCACCGAGCAGCGGCTGGTGGTGCTGCAGCTCGAACGGCTCCTCGGCTACCCGATGGTCGCCGCGCGTGTGCAGGCGGGCGAGCTCTTCCTGCACGGCTGGTACTACCTGATCGAGGAGGGCAAGGTCCTGGTGCTCGACGCGCAGTCCGGAACCTTCGTTCCCGCCGACGCCGATCCCGGCAAGGCCGACGACGAGCCGCCCGAGGTCTTCCAGCTGCAGTGACGGTTGCGAAGCGCAGACCTGCGGGGGCGGCTTGCTCCTGCCGCCGGCGGGACTCGAACATCCGCACCGGGTGTCGCCGCGCCGGCGGCACGACAGCGGAAGAACGTAACGACTCCAATTGACCACGGCATTGAACGAGAATTCGCTTCATAAAACACGTGTAATTAATTCAATAATATACATATTTTATCAAATAATCCCGGCCGTGGCTGCTGCCCCCCCAGCGGACCCCGAAGGCCGCGCGGGCGTCATCGTTATCGTCAGCGACCGATCGGACGCGAACGGAGGTCGGGCGCGAGCGGACCCGGAGGCGTCGATCGCCCGCTTGCGTACACCGTGACAGCGGCATGTTTGGTCCGGTTTTCCGCCGGTATTCCGCCTTTGCAGGGTCCGGATTCTGTGGAACAATCGGGTCAACCAAACTTTCGGGGTGACCGCGATGCTGGATCGTGACGGTTATCGCCCGAACGTAGCCATCGTCATCGTCAACGCCAGGAACCAGGTTTTTTGGGGCAAGAGGATCCGCGAGCACTCGTGGCAATTTCCACAGGGCGGCATCAACTCCGGCGAAACGCCCGAACAGGCGATGTTCCGGGAGTTGCACGAGGAGGTCGGACTCCATCCCCACCACGTCCGGATTCTGGGTCGTACGCGCGACTGGCTGCGTTACGAGGTGCCGCAGCGCTGGGTGAAACGGGAATGGCGGGGCAGCTACCGCGGGCAGAAGCAGATCTGGTATTTGCTGCGCCTCGTCGGGCGCGACTCCGACTTCAAGCTGCGGGGCAATGAGCGTCCGGAGTTCGACGCCTGGCGTTGGCACGACTACTGGGTGCCGCTCGACACCGTGATCGATTTCAAGCGCGAGGTGTATCGCCGCGCGCTGACGGAGCTCGAGCGCTACCTGCACGGCCGCCCGCAGACGCGGCGGCAGCGCCTCTACGGCGTCGCGCACCCGGTCATGCCGCCGTCGTACACCGAGCCGGGCCCCTCGACCGCGGACTGACGGCCGAGAGCCTTCCAATCCTGCCCGCTCATCGGGCCGGAAGACGTCCGCCCGCCGTTGCTCAGTGCATCAGGCCGGCGCCGCCCAGCATCGCGCCGCCGAAGAACATCGACATCAGCGCGCCGAAGAGCACGATGCCGAGCAGCAGGCCGCAGACGACGATCGCGACCGTGTACACGACGGCCTTCTCCTCCGGGCACTTTTTCATGATCGCGACGCCGAGGTAGAACGTGTACCAGGCGTAGATCGCGCCCAGCAGGCTCAGGACGCCGCCGAGGAAGGGGATGATCTGCAGCACTGCGGCGATCCACGCCGCGGTGTACGAGTAGGCGGTGAGCTTGAGCGACTGGACGAAGTTCTTCTCCCCGCCGAAGGTCGGCGCGAGCGCGTCGACGATCATGGCCAGGAGAAAGGTCACCCCGAGGCTGATGCCGTAGCTCAGCACGGCGACGCCCAGCCCGGTCTTGATCGCCATCACCAGCGGCCCGAGTGCCGCCAGCAGCATGATGTAGCCGGTGTAGAGCGATGCGGTGGTCGCGCTTTCCTCGGCGATCTTCGGCCACTCGAACTTGGGCTTGAGCAGGATGTTGGTGACGCGCTCGACCAGTGCCATTGCGGATCTCCCCTCGGATGATGACCGTCGCGACGGCGCGTGCCGTCGCGGCAGCAGATTAGTGTAGCGAACGGGTTGCGTGCGGTCGATCCGCGGCACCGGGCCGCAGCCTCGCGCTCCCGGTGCCGGCGCGGTGTCGCCGTGTCAGGCGTCGATCCGGGTGCCGAGCACTTGCAGGAACTTTGCCAGCCATGCCGGGTGCGCGGGCCACGCCGGCGCGGTGACGAGGTTGCCGTCGACGTGCGCCTGGTCGATCGCGATTTCCGCGTACTTGCCGCCGGCGGCCGTCACCTCGGGGCCGCAGGCGGGGTAGGCGCTGCAGGCTCGCCCGGTCAGCACGCCCGCCGCGGCCAGCAACTGCGCGCCGTGGCAGATCGCCGCGATCGGCTTGTTGGCCCTGGCGAAGTGCTGGACGCAGGCGATGACCTTGGGATTGAGGCGCAGGTACTCCGGCGCCCGTCCGCCGGGGATCACCAGCGCGTCGTAGTCCTCGGCCTTCACGCTGTCGAAATCGGCGTTGAGCGCGAAGTTGTGCCCGGGCTTCTCGCTGTACGTCTGGTCGCCCTCGAAGTCGTGGATCGCGGTGCGAACCGACTGGCCTGCCTTCTTGCCCGGGCAGACCGCGTGGACCGTGTGGCCGACCATCAGCAGCGCCTGGAACGGCACCATCGTCTCGTAGTCTTCCGTGAAATCGCCGGTGATCATCAGAATCTTCTTCGCAGCCATGGGATCGCCTTCTGTCGGGGTGTCGGGGAGCTTGGTCAACCGCAGCGCCGGGGGCGCACGCGCATTATGCGGCAGCGGCCGGCCGTGCGTGTGACAGACCGATGGCGTGCCGGGCGACACGCCGTCCCGGGATCCCCGGGGCCGGGTCCGCGGCGGATCGCGTTCCCGCGGATCGGCGTCGTCCCGCTGCTGCGCGCACGCTTCTGCCCGGCGCCGATCGGGTTCAGAATGGTGCAGCGGCCGCGTCTCGCAGAGCGAGGGCGGGCGGTCTTGCCTGTCCCCACAGCGGTTCGATGCATCCCCTCTTCGACTCGTTCCTGGTCAACGACGCGTTCGGCGATCCCGGCCTCTACGTCGACTTTCGCGACCGGCGGCGGGCGCTGCTGTTCGACCTCGGCGACCTCGCCCGTCTGCCGCCGCGCCGGCTGATGCGCCTGTCTCAGGTCTTCGTCACCCACGCGCACATGGACCACTTCGCCGGCTTCGACCAGCTGCTGCGCGTGGTGCTCGGGCGCAAGGCGGGGCTCGTGCTGTTCGGCGGGCCGGGTTTCGTCGCGCAGGTCGAGCACAAGCTCCGGGCCTACACCTGGAACGTCGTGCACCGCTACGAGGTTGCGTTGCGGCTCGACGTGCACGAGCTCGGGGTCGACGGCAGCGCAGCCAGCGCGAGCTTCTGCAGCCGGACCGGGTTCGAGCGCGAACCGGCCGCCGCCCTCCCGGTCTCCGGCGACGTCCTGCACGACGAGCCGCGCTTTCGCGTGCGCGCCCGCTTCGTCGACCACGGCACGCCGTGCCTCGCGTACGCGCTGGAGGAGAAGCTGCGGATCGGGATCGACAAGGACCGGCTGCGCGGGGAGGGACTCGCGACCGGCGCCTGGCTTGGCCGGCTGAAGCACGCGTTGCTGACGGGTGCGCCGGAGGACACTCCGATCGACGTGGTATTGGGCGACGGCGGGCACGCGAGCACGCGCTCGGTGCGCGAACTGCGGTCACTGGTCGTCGCCATCGCACCGGGCCGGCGCGTGGGTTACGTGACCGACCTTCGCCACACCGCGGCGAACATCGACGTGCTGGTCCGGCTTCTCGGCGGCGTCGATCACCTGTACATCGAGAGCGTGTTCCTCGATGCGGACCGCGACCACGGCGAGCGCAAGCATCACCTGACTGCGCGGCAGGCGGGCGAGATCGCGCGCCGGGTCGGTGCCGGCATGGTCACGCCCTTTCACTTCTCGCCGCGCTACCAGGGCCGCGCGCAGGCGCTCTGCGACGAGGTGCTGGCCGCGTGGACCGGCGGTGCGGCGGCGCCATCGGCTCCGGCGTCCCCTGCGGCGGGCTCGCCGGGATGCTGACCATTCTCTACCGCGACGAGCACGTCATTGCCGTCGACAAGCCGGCGGGCCTCCTCGTCCACCGCAGCGGCGTCGACCGACACGAAACGCGCTTTGCGGTCCAGCTGCTGCGCGACATGATCGGGCGTCGCGTCCGGCCCGTGCATCGTCTGGACAAGGGGACCTCGGGGGTGCTGCTGTTCGCCCTCGACGACGACAGTGCGCGCGGCCTCGGCACCCAGTTCGAGCGGGCCGAGGTCGAGAAGCGCTACCTCGCGGTGGTGCGCGGTTGGCCGCCGGCGAGTGGGACGATCGACCACGCGCTGACGCGGATCCGCGACGCCTACGCGCCGGTGCAAGGATCGATCCGCGCGCTGCCGGCGCGCACCGACTACCACCGGCTGGCGACGGTCGAGCTGCCGGATGCCGTCGATCGGTACCCGACGGCGCGCTACGCGCTGCTCGCGCTCGCGCCGCGAACCGGGCGCCGGCACCAGCTGCGCCGGCACCTGAAGCACATCGCCCATCCGATCATCGGCGACGCGACCTACGGCAAGGGCGTTCACAACCGGTACTTCCAGCGTCGCTACGGGGCGGCCCGGCTGCTGCTCGCGTGCGTCGGGCTCTCCTGCCGCCACCCGGTCACCGGCGCGCCGCTGTCGATCGCGGCGCCGCCGGGCGGGGAGTTCGCGGCGCTGCTCGAGGAACTCGGCTGGGCGGGGGCCGCTGCGGGAGCCGTTGCAGACTGGCAGCGGCGCCCCCCCGGGGTGGTCACGCCCCCCTATTGATCGCTATGCTTGTACGCTGACCGGGCGCATGGTTCCCGGACGGACGCGCAGTCGACGACGTCCGTTCTTCCGACGCACCACCCGACGCCGCAATGCGGCGAATGTGCCGCACCAACGAGGAGCCCACGATGGCGAACCCACGCAAGCGCGCAACGAAAAAGAAACCGGCCCCGGATACCCCGTCCGCGAGAGCTGCTGCCGCCCCCCCGCCGGCCGAGTCGGCGCTGCTCGGCGTCGCCCGCCAGGTCCGTTCCTGGTCGGATTCGGTGCTCGGCATCGCCGGCGCCGCGGCCGACGTGTCGATCGGCGCCGCCAAGGCGATCCTGATCAAGCCCGAGCAGCGCGGCGCGCTGGAGAAGGCCGGCACGGTGCTCAAGGGCATGCGCGAGGCGGCGGGGCTGTCCCTCAACGAAGTGGGCGAGGCGATCAACCTCAAGGACCCCGCCCTGCTCGAGCTCGTCGAGAACGGCAAGGTCGCGCTGCCGTTCGAGATCATCCTGCGGCTCGCGTCGGTGCTCGGCCGCAACGACCCGATCTCCTTCGTGATGCGCTTCACGCGCTCGTACAACCCCGAGGTCTGGCACACGCTCGAGAACCTGGGCATCGGGCGCTTCGCGGTGCAGGCCGGGCGCGAGCGCGAGTTCGCCAACATCTACCGCGGCAGCGACGCCGCTCGCCGGCTCTCCGACGCCGACTTCGCCGCCGTGCTCGCGTTCACCAGGGCGGCCTTCGAGATGGCGCTGGCCTTCCGCGGCAGCAAGCCCGCTCCCGCCCGCGCCTCGTCGCGGGCAAAGACCGGCTGACCTCCCGCGCTAGTGGGCGCGGCGGGTCATCTCGTCGATGATCGCGCCGAACTGCTCGGCGAGCTCGTGCTCGAGAAAGTCGGTCGACATGACGGCGCCGGCGAGCCGGCTGGGCACGAGCTCGAGGTGGTAGGTGAGCCGCGTGGCCGCGCCGACGGACTCGAGCGTCATCAGGGACTCCACGCGTTGCAGGCTGCCCCTGGTCTGCGTCGAATGGATCGTCGACGGCAGGTGCAACTCGATGCGGCGCTCGGTCGCGTAGGGAAAGCTCACGAGTCCGTACTTGACCACGCCGCGCTGCTCGACGGTCACGGCCTGGTCGCTGCGCTGGGCGACCTTGCTCTGGCGGACGTTGGGCACCCACTGCGCCATGTGCTCGAAGTCGGTGAGCACGTCCCAGGCAAGGGAACGCGGGACCGGGGCGAGCATGACGACGTCGCAGACGTAGGTCCGGCCGTCGTAGGCGATGTCGATGCTGCGGATCGCCGATTCGGCTGCGGCGTGGCAGCACAGCGCCTGGACGAGCGCGACGACGCCGAGCCACCGCCAATGGCGGCGCGACGAGTGTTCCGGGGGCAGGCGGCAGCTGTCCATGTTCCCCTCCACCGAGCGCGGATTCTCCCCGCCTCGAATCACAATACGCCGTTTTTCAGCTGCCGTCCCGGATGACGCGGCAGCTCTCGATGTCGAAGGTCACCGTGCCGATCGTCAGTGCCGTCTGGTCGCGGAAGCCGGCGGCGAACTGCAGGAAGCGCTCGGCGTCGGCGAAGTTGCTCGCCACGCCGAGCGAGACCCGGATGGCGCCCGCGCTCTTGCCGCCGCGGTGCTGCATGACCTCGAGGAAGCGCGGCAGCGAGATCGCGGCGCCCTGGGCGAATCCGGCGCGCATGTCGTCCTCGGTCAGGCCCTCGGCCGCTTCGCCGGCGCCGGGATTGCAGAAGCACCCGGTCCGCAGCGAAATGCGCTGCTCTCCCGCCAGCTCCTCGATCCGGCGATAGTCGAGCAGGCGGCCGTCCGGATCGTAGAAGTTCATCGTCAGCGTGCCGCCGCGCATCGTCGACGTCGCGGGTCCGTAGAGGCGGACCATCGGGCGGCCGTTGCCGTGGGCGAGGGCGAGGAGTTCCGCGAGCAGCCACGCGGTGAGGCAGCGCACGCGGGTCGCGATCGTCTCGATGCCGATGCGCCCGATGTGGGCGAGGCCGATCGCCACGGCCGGGATGCCGAGGTAGTCGAGCGTGCCATCCTCGAAGCCCGCCTCGCGCGGAGAGAGCACGTGGTGGCGGCCCTGCACGGTGGCGAAGTTCACGGTACCGCCGGCGAACCAGGGCCGGTGCAGGCAGTCCAGCGCCCCGTTGCGGACCAGCAGGCACCCGACGCCGGTCGGGTAGCCGAACATCTTGTAGAACGAGACGGTGACGAAGTCCGGCGCCACCGCCGCCAGGTCGAGCCGGTTGGTCGGCACGAACGCCGCCGCGTCGAGCAGGACGCGCCAGCCGCGGCGGCGTCCCGCCTCGACCAGCTCGAGCGGATGCCTCACGCCGGAGAAGTTCGACTGCGCGGGAAAGGCGAACAGGTTCGCGCATGCCGGATCGGCTCCGGCGAGCAGGCGGTCGAGTGCGGGTTCGTCGAAGCGCAACTCGGGCACCGTCAGCGGAGCGTAGTCGACCGCCGCGCCCCTCGCGCGCGCGAATTCGCGGATGCCGTTGACCGAGTTGTGGTTGTCGGCGGACAGCAGCAGGCGGCCTCCCGGTGCGAACGGGAATGCCTCCCCGACGAGCTTGAGCGCACCCGATGCGTTCGGCGTGAACACGGCCGTGTAGTTGCCGGCGGCGTTGAAATACGCGAGGACCGCCGCCCGGGTGCGCTCGACCTGGCGCGTCGACTCTGCCGAACTCGGGTTCGCCGAGTGCGGGTTGCCGTAGACGTGCTCGCCGAGGAGGCGCGCGTGCTCGCGGACCTGCGACTCGGCGTGGAGGCTGCCGCCGGTGTAGTCGAGATACACCTGGCGCTGTGCGTCGAGGCGCCCGTACTCGGTCGCGCGCAGGCGGTCGAGCTCGCGCGTCGACGCGTACTCCGGGTGTCGCTCGCCGAAGCGGTCGAATGCGGTCACTTCGGCGCGGCGGGCGCCTGCGGGAGTGCCGGGACCGCCGGAGCGGGTGCGGGCACGACGATGCCGGGGGCGAGCGGGATCTCCTCGACCGCCTTGACGCCGTTCACCCAGTAGCGCGTCTCGCCGAAACACGTTCCGGGCAGGCCCACCTTCTCGTCGTAGTGCAGCGATACGCGCTTGCCCATGGCGGCGTTGATCTGCGCGGCGACGCGCTCGTCCCAGACGGTGAACGGGAACTTCTCCTGCGCGGTGCCGGGCATCGTCACCAGCGCGATCTCACCCTCCCAGGTCTTGCAGATCCACCCCTTTTTCGAGAACTTCTGGACCCAGCCGGCCCGCTCGCCGGACGAGTAGCTCCACGAAAACATCGCCCAGACGTAGAGCGCGGCGAGCGCGACCACGGCGAGCAGCGTGAGCCACAGCCATGGCGCGCCGCCGCGGCGCGCGCGCGGTGCAGGAGTCCGGGTGGGCGGTGCGGCGTTCGTGGCCATGGTCAACGGGCTTTCGCGACGGAGCTTCGGAGTTCGGCGCGCAGGGCCCGGCGCGCTCGACGCCGGTCGCCCGCGACGCGCCGTGGCCGCGCGGGCAGGACGCAATTATCGCCCAGCCCCGGCCGGAACCGGAGCCCCGCACGCACCGTCCGCTGGTGTGTCAGGGGCGCGGGCGCGCCACGGCAGGACCGCGGCCCTCGATGTGGCGGAACGTGATCCGGCCCTTGCTGAGGTCGTACGGGGAGAGTTCCAGCGAGACCTTGTCGCCGGCGATGATCCGGATGTGGTGCTTGCGCATCTTGCCGGCGCTGTAGGCGATCAGGTTGTGGCCGTTGTCGAGCGTGACGCGAAAGCGCGCGTCGGGCAGCACTTCGACGACCTTGCCGTTCATTTCGAGCAGTTGTTCCTTGGCCATGGCGATTGCCTTTCGGGGATGTCGGAAATGAAAAAGCCCGGCGGACGCCGGGCTCTTCGGGCAGGGCTGACGGTGAATGCTCCCGTTCATGCCCGCCCAGGCACTCAATCCGCCGAGCGGATGTTCGACGCCTGCAGGCCCTTGGGGCCCGTGGTGGTGTCGAAGCTGACCTTCTGGCCTTCCTTCAGGGTCTTGAAACCGGTCTCCTGGATCGCGGAGAAATGCGCGAAGAGATCGTTGCCGCCGTCCTCGGGGGTGATGAAGCCGAATCCCTTGGCGTCGTTGAACCACTTGACTGTACCTGTTGCCATGTCTTGCACTTCCTGAAAATGAGAATAGGGGATTGCCCCTGGGCTGGGGCGAAGGTCAAGACGGCGGGGAGATGAACGGAGTGATTCCGCAGGACTGCGGAGATCGAACCAGACAGCAACTTGCACTGCTTGAAGATCGCTGGCCCGCATTATGCGCTCTTTCGGCCGCCGGCGCAATGAAAACCGGACGTCCGACCGGGAAGTCCGGGGCAGGCCGCGGCCGCGGACGAGTTCCCACGCGGGCGGGCCGAGCGCGCCTGCTGCGACGGTTTGTCGCAGGCGTCGCCGCGACAGGCCTGTGCGAACTCGCGCAAGTTTGCGCCAGGCCAAAACGGGAGCGCATCCGCCTGCAGCATAATCGGCCGGAACGTTCCCGGGGCGAGGCGGCCGGGCGGCGCCCGGGTTCCGGGCCAACCCCGGGTCGCCTCGGAGCCACCGGCGTGCGAATGGAGGAGATGATGATGGAAATCCAACAGACCCGCGCGGGCGCCCGCCGCGGCGCGGCGTCCGCCTGGCTGCTGCTGTTCCTGACCGCGGCGGCGCTGCCGGCGCTCGCGTCGTCGGGCCACGTCAGCGAAGCCAACCTGGTGCTGCCGGACCTGCGCGACACCTCGCTGGTGGCGTTCTTCGGCACCATGTCCGGCTGGACGCTGCTGTCCTGGGGCCTCGCCGTCTGCGCCGGCGGGCTCGTCTTCGGCGCGGTCTTCTACGGCCAGATCCGGCGCCTGCCCGTCCACCGCGCGATGGCCGAGGTCAGCGAGCTGATCTACGAGACCTGCAAGACGTACATGATCACGCAGGGCAAGTTCCTGCTGATCCTTGAGGCATTCACCGCGGTGATCATGATCGGCTACTTCTACTTCGTGCAGGGGCTGCCGGTCCCCGACGTGACGCTCATCCTCGTGTTCTCGCTGGTGGGCATCGCGGGCTCCTTCCTGGTCGCGTGGTTCGGCATCCGCATCAACACGCTGGCCAACAGCCGGACCGCGTTCGCGTCGCTGGCGGCGAAGCCGTTCCCGGTCTACGCGATCCCGATCAAGTCCGGGATCTCCATCGGCATGCTGCTGATCTCGACCGAGCTCGTGATCATGCTGGCGATCATGCTGTTCGTGCCGGCCGCACTCGCCGGCAAGTGCTTCATCGGCTTCGCGATCGGCGAGTCGCTGGGCGCCGCCGCGCTGCGGATCGCCGGCGGCATCTTCACCAAGATCGCCGACATCGGCTCGGACCTGATGAAGATCGAGTTCGGCATCCAGGAGGACGACGCGCGCAACCCCGGCGTGATCGCCGACTGCGCCGGCGACAACGCGGGCGACTCGGTCGGCCCGACGGCCGACGGCTTCGAGACCTACGGCGTGACCGGCGTGGCGCTGATCAGCTTCATCATGCTGGCGATCCCCGAGCCGGCCGTGCAGGTGCAGCTCCTCGTCTGGTTGTTCGCGATGCGGGTGATGATGATCGTGGCGTCGGGGGTCTCGTACTTCGGCAACCAGATGCTCGCGCAGCAGCTGTACGCCGACAAGCAGCGCTTCAACTTCGAGGCGCCGCTGTCCTCGCTGGTGTGGATCACCTCGATCGTGTCGCTGATCCTGACCTTCATCGTCTCCTACCTCCTGATCGGCAACTTCTCGGTGGCCGGCCGGACGGTCCCGCACCTCTGGTGGCAGCTGTCCCTGATCATCACGCTGGGCACGCTCGCCGGCGCGATCATCCCGGAGGTCGTCAAGGCGTTCACGTCGACCAACTCCAAGCACGTCCGCGAGGTGGTCACGG
>DATIUK010000216.1:0-3186 GCA_035466885.1 Casimicrobiaceae bacterium | reverse complement strand
CGCCAGCGAACGCGGCCCGCGCCGGTTGCAACGGCGTCAACCGGAGCCGCCGCTGCCGCGTTGGTTGCGACAGGTGCCCGCCGCCCGTCCCCCGGACCGGCGAAGCGGACCGCCGATGCTCGCCGCCTTGCCGACAGGAGCCATGACCATGACACGAGCGCTCGTGACCGCCGCCGCCCTCGCCCTCTCCGCCCTGGTGCTGCCCGCGGGCGGCGCCTCGGCGTCCAGCGTGGCCTGGGGCGTTTCCTTCAACGTCCCCGGCGTCGCGGTCAACGTCGGCGCACCCGCGTACTGGGGCCCCGCCTGGGGCGCCCACCGCCGGCCGGTCGGGCCGCGCCCCTGGGTGGCGCCGTACGTCGCGCCTTTTCCGGTGATGGCGGCGCCGGTCGCGCCGGTCGTTGCCGTGCCGTTCCTCGGCGCCTACGCGACCCCGTTTGCAGCGCCGGTCGGCGTGCCCTGGGCCGCGCCGTTCCCGGTGTTCGTCCCTCGCGTCGTGGCCGTCCCCGTCGCCCGCCATCGTCACGTCGTCGTCGCCGCACCCGCCCTGCGTCCGCCGATGCCGCGCCTGGTTCGTTACTGAGCACCACCCTGCTGGCGCCGACCCGCACCACTCGACGCGGTCGACCGAGACGGGCAGCGCGCGACCGGTCGAGCGCACGCCAGCAACGGCAACTCCCTGCGCAGCGATTTGACAGGCTTCGTCGCGGCTGCCTATCCTTGCCGCTCGCTCCGGGCATCCCGGATGCAGCTGCGCCGGGCGAAAGCCGCGATGAACGCTCCCGCCATCCCCTGCCGTACCGCCCGGGAAACTCCGGCCCACGCCTCCGGGCTCGCCGCCTGGGAGATGATCCGCACGCTGGTCGCCTTCGACACCACGAGCCGCGAGTCCAACCTCGCGTTGATCGACTGGGTGCGAACCTGGCTCACCGGGCACGGCGTCGACTCGACGCTCACCTTCGACGACGACCGGCGCAAGGCCAACCTGTTCGCGACGCTGCCGGCGCAGGACGGCAACGTCTCGGGCGGAGGCGTCGTGCTGTCCGGACACACCGACGTCGTTCCGGTCGACGGCCAGCCTTGGACCCGGCCACCGTTCGCAGCGACGCCCGAAGGCGACCGCGTGTACGGGCGCGGGGTCACCGACATGAAGAGTTTCTGTGCGACCGGACTCGCGTTGGTTCCCGAGTTCCTGCGCCGCGGGCTCAAGCGTCCGCTCCACCTCGCGCTGTCGTACGACGAGGAAGTCGGCTGCATCGGCGTGCGCCGGCTGATCGACGACATCGCAGCGCGCGGCGTCCGGCCGCTGGGCTGCATCGTCGGCGAGCCGACGGGCATGCAGATCGTCGTCGCGCACAAGGGCAAGAAATCCTGGCGTTGCCGCGTGCGCGGCCGCGAGGCGCACTCGGCACTCACCCCGAAGGGCGTCAACGCGGTCGAGATCGCCTGCGGGATCGTCTCCCGCCTGGCCGCGATGGCGCGCCAGCTGCGCGATCGCGGGCCGTTCGACCACGCCTACGACATCGCCTACACGACCGTGCACACGGGCACCATCCGCGGCGGCACCGCGCTCAACATCGTCCCGCGCGACTGCACGTTCGAGTTCGAGATCCGCCACCTGCCGTTCGACGATCCGGACGAGCTCTTTCGCGAAATCGAGGCGCACGCCAGCACCCACCTGCCCGCGATGCGCGCCGTCGACCCCGACTGCTTCATCGAGTTCGACCTGCTCTCGACCATGCCCGGTTTCGACACTGCCGGCGACAGCGACATCGCCGCACTGGGCCACGCCTGCAACGGCCGGCCGGAGAGCGGCAAGGTGTCGTTCGGCAGCGAGGCGTCGCGCTTCCACGCCGCGGCGATACCGACGATCATCTGCGGACCCGGCCACATCGCCCAGGCGCACCAGCCCGACGAGTGGGTCTCGCTCGAGCAGCTCGCCGCCTGCGAGGCGTTCATGCGCCGGCTCGCCGACCGGGTGTGCGTGGCGTGAGCGCGATGGGCCGCCCCGAGCGCGAACGCCGGAGTGCGCAGCACGAAGGCAAACCATGAGCGCGACGGGCCGCCCCGAGCGCGAACGCTGGAGTGCGCAGCAGGCAGCGCGTCCGGCGGCCACGCCGCCGCCGGCGATCGAGGTCGAGTTCCCGGACCTCTCGCGCTGGGCCGACGGCAATGTCGGGATCCCCTATGTCCACACGCTCGGCAGCGCGGTCCGTGGCCCGCACGTGATGCTGCAGGCGCTCACGCACGGCAACGAGGTCTGCGGGGCGATTGCGCTCGACTGGCTGCTCGGCACCGGCTTTCGTCCCGAGCGCGGGACCCTGACGGTCGCCTTCGCCAACATCGGCGCCTACCAGACCTTCGATCCGGCACGACCCTACGCGTCGCGCTGCCTCGACGAGGACTTCAACCGGTTGTGGACCGCCGAGGTCCTCGACGGCGCGCGCACCAGCGCCGATCTCGATCGCGCCCGCGTGCTGCGGCCGCTCTACGAACGCATCGATTACCTGCTCGACCTGCACTCGATGACCGATCCCTGCCCGCCACTGACGCTCGCGGGACGGCAGCGCAAGGGCGTCGAGCTCGCGCTGGCGCTCGGTCTGCCCGTGCACGTCGTCATCGACGCCGGGCACAGCGCCGGTCGGCGGCTGCGGGACTACGCGCACTTCGACGATGCCGACGATCCGCGCAACGCGCTCCTGATCGAGTGCGGCCAGCATTGGGAGCGCGCAGCACCGGAGGTCGCACGGCAGGCGGTGCTGCGCTTCCTCCGTCACTTCGGCATGGCCGGCGAAGCGTTCCTCGCCGAGCACCTGGACGCCGCGCCGCTGCCGCCGCAGCGGGTCATCGAGGTGACGGCAGCCATCACCATCGCTTCGGACGCGTTCGCGTTCGCGCTGCCGGTCCGCGGGCTGGCGGTCATTCCGCGCGCCGGCACCCTGCTCGCGTACGACGGCGACACGCCGGTGGTCACGCCCTATGACGACTGCGTGCTGATCATGCCCACGCGCCGTCCGAAGGCCGGCGAGACGGCGGTTCGCCTCGGGCGCTTCCTCAGCTGAAACGCCCGGCCGGCGCGCGCCGCATCGGCATCAGTCGAGCGCGATGCCGGCTTCGGCGAGGCTCGCGAGCAGGTCGTCGCGCAGTGCATCGTCGAGCAGGTAAGCCTGCAGGATGCGTCGGCCGAGC
>DATIUK010000215.1:0-11890 GCA_035466885.1 Casimicrobiaceae bacterium | reverse complement strand
CACGCCGGCGACCGGCCCACGACTGCTGGTCGCGGCGGGCGAGTCGCCGGAGCCGCTGCTCGACAACGCGCTGCGGCGGTTGCGCGAGCCCCGCCCGGGCGAGGTGCGCGGCTCGTCGCTGCACTTGCTGTTCATCACCGCCGCCGAAGCGGACCTCTGCACCCGGCTGGGCATGAGCGTCCGCCGCGGTCTGCAGTTCCACTGGACCAACCCCGGCTACCGGGACTTCGACGACTACCTGGCGGCGTTCAATCACGATCGACGCAAGAAGATCCGGCAGGAGCGGCGCAAGCTCGCCGCCGCGGGCGTCACCTTCGAGCGCAAGACCGGGGAGGCGATCCTGCCCGAGGACTGGGCGCATTTCCACCGCTGCTACGAGAACACCTACCACGCGCACGGCTCGACACCCTACCTCGACCTCGCGTTCTTCCGCCGGCTCGGCGAAGCGATGCCCGAAGCGCTGCTGCTGATCGTGGGACGCAGGAACGGCGTCCCGGTGTGCGCCGCGCTCGACGTCTTCGGCGACGGTGCGCTGTGGGGCCGGCACTGGGGCGCGACCGAGCCGTTCCCCGGCCTGCATTTCGAGGCCTGTTACTACCAGGCGATCGAGTTCTGCATCGAGCGCGGCATCGCCCGCTTCGAGGGCGGCGCGCAGGGGCTGCACAAGCTCGCCCGCGGGTTGCTTCCGGTTCCGACCTACTCCGCGCACGCGGTCGCGGACGCCCGCTTCGCGCCGGCGATCGCGGACTTCTGTGCCCGGGAGCGCGCGAGCGTTGCCGCGGCGCAGGAGGAACTCACCCTCGCCGCACCGCTGCGCCACCGTGGCGAGCCCGACCGCCAGGAGGCGGGCGGAGCCGACGGGCTCGTCATCGACATCACGGGTCCGGCCGACCGCGAGCCGTGACCGGCGTGCTCTACGCAACCGATCACTTCCCGCTGCCGCTTCCACCCGGGCATCGGTTTCCGCTGGCGAAGTACGCCCGCTTGCGCGAGCGCATTGCCGCCCGAGTTCCGGACCTCCTGGCCGTCGCTCCGGCAGCCACCGACGGCGAGCTCGGGCACGCGCACGACGCAGCGTACGTGATGGCGACGAGTGCCGGCACGCTCGGCGCCGACGCGCAGCGGCGCATCGGTTTCCCGTGGTCGCCGGAGATGGTCGAGCGCTCCCGCCGCTCGGCCGGGGCGACGCTGGCGGCCTGCCGCACGGCGCTGGCCACGGGGTGCGCGGTCAACCTCGCCGGGGGCACCCACCACGCCCACCGCGACTTCGGCGCCGGCTTCTGCGTGTTCAACGACGCCGCGGTCGCGGCCCGCGCGATGCAGGCCGAGGGCCGCATCCGCCGCGCGATCGTCGTCGATCTCGACGTGCACCAGGGCGACGGCACCGCGTCGATCTTCGCCGGCGACGCGTCGGTGTTCACGTTCTCGATCCACGGCCGCGACAACTTCCCGTTCCGCAAGGCGGCGAGCGACCTCGACATCGAGCTCGCGGATGGCACCGGCGACGACGCGTACCTGTCGGCGCTGCAGACGGGCCTCCAGCGCGCGCTCGACCGTGCCCGGCCGCAACTCGCGATCTACCTCGCCGGTGCCGATCCCTACGCCGGCGATCGCCTCGGCCGCCTCGCGCTCACCAAGGCCGGTCTCGCGGCCCGGGACCGCGCGGTCCTCGATGCGCTGCAGGTGCTGGGGGTTCCCGTGGCCATCGCAATGGCCGGCGGCTACGCCGACGATGTCGACGACGTCATCGACATCGTCGACATCCACGTGGCGACCGTCGGCGAGGCGATCGCCCGCTTCGCCCCGGAGCGCATGCTAGACTGGATTATCCCTTGCGATCCCGGCGCAGGACTTTGCGCATGACGCCTGGGTCTTGCTGCCACACGCCATACGCACCCGCCATGAACGACGCCGTGATCCTCACGCGTGACGGCCCGATCGCCACGCTGTCCCTCAACCGGCCGGCCGCGCTCAACGCCCTCGATTTCGCGATGGTCGACGCGCTGGTCGCCACGACCGCCGCGGTCGCCGTGGACGCCACGGTACGCGTGGTGATCCTGGCGGGTTCGGGCCGGCACTTCATGGCCGGCGGCGACATCCGGACGTTCGCCGGCGAGCTCGCGCTCGATCCCGCGGCCCGGCAGCGCAGGTTCCAGCGCATGGTCGAGGATGTCCACGCCGCGGTCGAGAACCTGCACCGGATGCCGCAGATACTGATCGGGCGGATGCAGGGCGCCGTGGCCGGCATCGGGCTGTCGCTGATGAATGCCTGCGACCTCGTCGTGGCCGCCGAGGATGCCTATTTCACCTCGGCGTATCGCCACATCGCGCTGTCGCCGGACGGCGGCGCGTCGTGGACGCTGCCGCGGCTGGTCGGCACGCGCAAGGCGATGGAAATCCTCCTCCTCGGCGATCGCTTCGATGCCGCCGAGGCGCAACGTCTGGGCCTCATCAACCGGGTCGTGCCCGCATCCGAACTGGATGCGACCGTCGCGGCGCTGGCGCGAAGAGTCGCCGACGGTCCGGCGCTCGCCCAGCGCAACACGCGGCGCCTCGTCCGGGGCGCGGCTTCCGCGTCGCTGGCGGAGCAACTGCAAGCCGAGGCCGTGAGCTTCGGCCAGTGCGCGGCCGACGAGGATTTCCCCGAGGGCATCCGCGCGTTCCTCGACAAGCGCGCTCCGCGGTTCGCACGCGACCCGGAATAACCGTCGCGTTGCAGCCGGCTCGCGACGAACCGAACGTCGCGCGCGCTACGACCGACCCGTTGCCGTGCCCGCCCGTCGCGGCGGTGTCAACGATTGCCGATGTCGTCGTCGATCACCGCCGGCGCCACGCTCGCCGGCGCTTCGTTGCCGGGGCTCTCGCCCCCGGACTTCGGCCCGCGTCGCTGGCGATTGCCACGCGGCCGCTTGCCGGAAGGGCTCGCGTTGCCGGCACCCTGCCCGCCGGATGGAGCGAACCCTCCGGGCGCGCCGCCCGGGCCGCGAGCGCCGGGCTTCCCGCCCTTGCCTCCCTTGCCGCGGCGCGGATGGGGGCCCTTGGGTTTCGGGGCGGTCGTCCCGGGAAGTCCCTGCGGAATGGCGCCGGGAATGGTCAGCGTCGTCGTGACGTACGGCGCTGCCCCACCCGCGCCGCGCGGCATGCCGGCGCCCGGACGCTGCTTGCCGGAGCGATGTGCGGTTCCGGACTGCATCGGGCCGCCCGGCTGCTGCGGGCGGGCGCCCCATTTGCCCCGGGACCTTCCCTCGCCCTTGCCGAAGAAGCTGCCGACCGGGCGGTTGTGGTGCGTCGGCTGGCCGTGCACGCTGTTGCCGGGTTGCGGACCTTCGTGTTCGAGGCCTTCGTCGATCATCTCCGTCGATGCCGGCGAAGCGTGCAATGGCGCGCGGTTGCCGATGTTGTCGCGATCGACATGCTGTGCACCCGCCGGGTGCGCCGGCCGCGGGCCCTTGCCCTTGCGACCCTGTCCCTGCGGCCGCGCCGCACCGTGCGTCTTGCCCGCAGGCTTCGCCGGAACGGGCGCCTTGACCCCGGCGGCAAGCAGCACCGCCTGCACCTCGTCGGGCGCGAGCTCGAGCGTCTGGTTGCGCTTGACGCGCGAGGGCATCGCCACCGGGCCGTAACGGGTGCGGATCAGGCGGCTGACCGCGAGGCCCACGGCCTCGAACAGGCGCCGCACCTCGCGGTTGCGCCCCTCCTTCAGCACCACGTGGTACCAGTGGTTCGACCCCTCGCCGCCGCCATCCTTCAGCGACTCAACCTTCGCCGGCCCGTCCTCGAGCGCGACCCCGGCAAGCAACTGCTGCTGCTGCTCGGGCGTGAGCAGCCCCATCGTGCGCACTGCGTACTCGCGCTCGATTTCGTAGCGCGGGTGCATCATCCGGTTGGCGAGGTCGCCGGCGTTGGTGAACAGCAGCAGGCCCTCGGTGTTGAAGTCGAGGCGCCCGATGGCGATCCACTTGCCGTTGCCGATGCTCGGCAGCTGCTCGAACACGGTCGGGCGCCCTTCCGGGTCGTCGCGGGTGACGATCTCGCCGGCCGGCTTGTGGTACATGAGGATGCGCACCCGCGGTTCGGCGAAGCGCACCTTGACGAGCTGCCCGTTGATCCGCACCTCGTCGCCCGGGCCGACCTTCTGCCCGACCTCGGCCGGCTCGCGGTTCACGGTGATCCGCCCGGCGAGGATCATCTCCTCCATGGCCCGGCGCGAGCCGAAGCCGCACGACGCCAGCACCTTGTGCAGGCGCTGGGGCTCGGTGAATACCTCGTCAGTGGAGGAGCGGTGGCGCGGCGGCGCCAGGCTCTCGGTGATCTGCTGCAGCGCGAGACTCGGCTGCTGTATCGGACCCGTCGGTGGTCGGTGCCAGGATCGGGCCCGCGAGCGCGAACTGCGCTTCGGCGGCTTCGGTGGGTGCATCGGGAATCTCCAGCAGGTGGGAAGCGTCGAGCTCGGACAGCGGGGGAAGCTCGGAAAGCGAGCGCAGGCCGAGATCGTCGAGGAAGGTCTTCGTGGTCGCATAGAGCGCCGGGCGGCCCGGCGTCTCGCGATGGCCGACCACTTCGACCCATTGGCGGTCCTCCAGCGACTTGACGACGTTGGTGGACACGGCGACCCCGCGGATGGCTTCGATGTCGCCGCGGGTCACGGGTTGCTGATAGGCGATGATGGCCAGCGTTTCCATCACCGCACGCGAGTAGCGCGGGGGCTTCTCCGGCGACAGCCGGTCGATGAAAGGCTGCAGCGCCGATGACCCCTGGAACCGCCAGCCGCTGGCGACCTGCACGAGCTCGACGCTGCGGCCCGTCCAGTCCTCCCTCAGCTCGTCGAGCAGGCGGCGCACGACCTCGCCGTCGAGCGGCGGATCGAACAGCCGGGCGAGGCTCGTCGCCGGCACGGGCTCGCCCGCGATCAGCAGCGCGCCTTCGAGAATGCCCTTGATCGACTTGAGATCATCCATTCGCGATCATCCATTGCCAGGTTGCAGTCACTTTGCGGGGGCACGCGCGGCACTAGGACTCATCGGCCGAGAGCGAGAAGCCGGCTTCGCCACGCAGCTGGACGTAGATCGGCGCGTACGGCTGCGCCTGGGCGATATCGACCAGCCGCTCGCGCGCGAGCTCCAGCATGGCGAGGAACGTCACCACCAGGTGCGCGACATCGCGGTGCGCCTCGAACAGATGAGTGAACTCGGCGTAGCGCGAGGGTTCGAGCGTCTTCAGGATGCGGCTCATTTCCGCACGCACGGAGAGCTGCTCGCGGGTGACCAGATGATGCCGGCTGGTGCGCGCGCGCGCAATCAGCGCCGCCCACGCCGCGTGCAGGTCCGAGGGCGAAACGTCCGGTAGCCGCGCCGCGGTGACACGATCGAGCCAGACCCGGACTGTCGAGTAGTCGCGCCCGGCCAGCGGCAGCTCGTCGATGCCGCGCGCCGCCTCCTTCATCCGCTCGTACTCGAGCAGCCGGCGGACGAGCTCGACGCGCGGATCCTCGGCCTCGTCGCCAGGCCGGGCCGGCGGCTTGGGCAGCAGCAGGCGCGACTTGATCTCGATCAGGACCGCGGCCATCAGCAGATACTCCGCCGCGAGCTCGAGCTGCGTCCGGCGCATCATCTCCACGTAGCCCAGGTACTGGCGGGTGAGCTCCGCCATCGGGATCTCGAGCACGTTGATGTTCTGGCGCCGTATGAGATAGAGCAGGAGGTCGAGCGGGCCCTCGAAGGTTTCGAGAAAGACCTCCAGCGCCTCCGGCGGGATGTACAGATCCTGCGGCAGCTCGAGCAGGGGCTCGCCGTGGATCTTGGCGACGTGGGCGCCCGCCTGGCGCGCGAGGTCGGGCAACGGCTCGGTCGTGCTCACGCTCGTTCGCTCAGCTGTAGTCGAGGCCCATCGCCTCGCGTACGTCGCGCATCGTCTCCTCGGCGAGCTTGCGCGCCTGCTCGCAACCGTCGGCGACGATGTTGCGCACCAGCTGCGGATCGTCGAGGAAGCGCTGGGCCCGCTCGCGGATCGGCTCCTGCTCGGCGATGATCGCGTCGATCACCGGCTGCTTGCAGTCGAGGCAGCCGATGCCCGCCGTCGTGCAGCCCTTGACGACCCAGTCGCAGGTGTCGGCATTGGAGTAGATGCGATGCAGCGGCCACACCGGGCAGCGCTCCGGATCGCCCTTGTCGGTGCGACGCATCCGTGCCGGATCGGTCTGCATGGTCCTGATCTTGCGGGTCACCTCGGCCGGTTCCTCGCGCATCAGAATCGCGTTGTCGTAGGACTTGGACATCTTCTGCCCGTCGAGGCCCGGAACCTTCGGGGTCTCGGTCAGCAGCGGCTGCGGCTCGGGGAGTATCACCCGCCGCGCGCCCTCGAGGTAGCCGAACAGGCGCTCGCGATCCCCGAGCGACAGGTTCTGGGTCTCGTTGAGCATCGCGTGCGCCGCTTCCAGCGCCGCGGCGTCGCCCTGCTCCTGGAACGCGGTGCGCAGCTCGCCGTAACGACGGGCCTTCTTGGACCCGAGCTTCTTGATCGCCGCCTTGGCGTTCTCCTCGAAACCCGGCTCGCGGCCGTAGATGTGGTTGAAGCGCCTGGCGAGCTCGCGCACGAGCTCGATGTGCGACACCTGGTCCTCGCCCACCGGAACCATGTTCGCGCGGTAGATAAGGATGTCGGCGCCCTGCATCACCGGATAGCCGAGGAAGCCGTAGTTGGACAGGTCGCGATCTGAGAGCTTCTGCTGCTGATCTTTGTAGGTGGGAACGCGTTCGAGCCAGCCCACCGGGGTGATCATGCCGAGCAGCAGCGTCAACTCGGCGTGCTCGGGCACCCGGGACTGGATGAAGATCGTGGCCCGGGACGGGTTGATCCCGGCCGCCAGCCAGTCGACGATCATCTCCCAGACGCTCGCCGAGATCGTCTCGGACGCATCGAAGTGCGTCGTCAGCGCGTGCCAGTCCGCGGCGAAGTACAGGCACTCGTACTCCTCCTGCAGCTTCACCCAGTTCTTGAGCGCGCCGTGGTAGTGGCCGATGTGCATGCGGCCCGTCGGGCGCATCCCGGACAGGACTCTGTCAGCGTACATTTCCCGGTCTTTCCATCAACATCCGAAACGAAGGCAAGCGAACCGTGCGGAACCGCGGCCCCGACCTGCTGTGCAGGTGCGAGCGTCCGATCGGTCCGCGTCGCGATCCACGACCAAAGCCGTCACTCGTGCTGCGCCTGCCACCGCGGCCGGCCGCACCGCGGGCTCAAATGCCGGTGACGAGCTGCAGGCCGGCCAGGGCCAGCGCGATCAGGGGCGACATCAAGTTGTCGAGCAGCCCCGTCGCCAACAGGAGGATGATCACCATGAACCCGTAGGGCTCCAACCGCGAGTAGCTCATCGCCAGGCGATGCGGCAGCAGACTCACCGCAATCCGACCGCCGTCCAACGGCAGGATCGGCAGCAGGTTCAACACCATCAGCACGACGTTGATCATGATCCCGGCGCGCGCCATCATCTGCAGGCCCTCGCTCGCCAGTACCTCGTCGCCCAATCGGTAGGCGAATGCCCACAGCAAAGCCATCGCGAGGTTGGCCCCGGGCCCGGCGGCCGCGACCCACAGCATGTCCCGCTTCGGGTTGCGCAGGTTGCCGAAGTTGACCGGCACGGGCTTCGCCCAGCCGAACAGGAATCCCCCGCTCCCCGCCAGCTTGGCCAACAGCAGCAACCCCAGAGGAACGAGCACCGTTCCGACCGGATCGATGTGCTTCAGCGGATTCGCCGTGACCCGCCCGAGCATCCACGCGGTCGAGTCGCCGAACAACCGGGCAACGTAGCCGTGCGCCGCCTCGTGCAACGTGATCGCGAAGACCACCGGCACCGCGTAGAGAGCGATGGTCTCGAGCAGCGAAAAATCCATTGGCCGGCATTCTACCCCAGTCGGGGCCGCAGATGCCGAATTCCTTCGGCGGTCAGGGCAGCTCCGGCGCCGCGAGGCCTAGCCGCGCCGGATCTCCGCCGCCCAGGCGCACGACGACCGGCGGCTCTACCGCCAGGTCGACGACCGTCGTCGGCGTCGGCGGGCACGCTCCTGCGTCGATGACAAGATCGAGCTGCTTTTCCAGCGCCTCGCGGATGGTTTCCGGGTCGTCCAGCGCCTCGATGGCCCCGGGCAGGATCAGCGTCGACGACAGGATCGGCTCGCCGAACTCGGCCAGCAGCGCCCGCACGACCGCGTGGTCGGGCACCCGCACCCCGACCGTGCTGCGCTTGGGGTGCTGCAACCGCCGGGGAACTTCCTTGGTCGCCGGGAGCAGGAACGTGAAGCATCCGGGTGTCCCCAGGCGGACGATCCGGAACTGCCAGTTGTCCAGCCGGGCGAAACGGCCGATCTCGGACAGGTCGTTCAGCACCAGCGTCAGGTGATGCGCCTCTCCGAGCTCGCGGATGGCCCGGATCCGCTGCGCCGCGACCGCGTCGCCCAGCCGGCAACCCAGCGCATAGCCCGAGTCCGTCGGGTAGGCAACGACGCCTCCGTCGCGCAGGATCGCCGCGGCCTGGCGGACGAGACGAGGCTGCGGGTTGACTGGGTGGATCTGGAAATACTGTGCCATGTCGGACCGACGGCGGTCGTCGTTGGCACGCCGACCCCGCGGCGCGCCGGACCTGCCGATATAATCGCAGCCGATTCTACCGCACGGTCGCGCGCCAACGACGCGGCGTGACGGTGTTGCACCAGACCGGGGCGAATGCAGGCTGCAAGCGTGCGGGCGCCATTCCGGCGCGTTGCCGGCGCCAGGCGTCCCGGCGACAGCCACCTCACCGGGCGAAGCCGCGTGAACCTGCAGCAGCTGCGATTCCTCTGTGCGATCGTCGACCACGGGCTCAACGTCACCGACGCGGCCGAGGCGCTGTTCACCTCGCAGCCGGGGATCAGCAAGCAGGTGCGCCTGCTCGAGGAGGAACTCGGCGTACGCGTCTTCGTGCGCCAGGGCAAGCGCTTCACGGGCCTCACGCCGGCCGGCGAAGCGCTGGTCGCGACCGCGCGCCGCGCGCTGGGCGAGATCGAGAACCTGAAACGCGTCGGGGCGGAGTTCCGCAACGACGACGCCGGCACGCTGGCGATCGCGACCACCCACACGCAGGCGCGCTATGTCCTGCCGCCGATCCTGCAGGGGTTTGCCGAGCGCTACCCCAGGATCCGGCTGGTGCTGCGACAGGGAAACCCGGTCCAGGTGGCCGAGCACACGCTGCGCGGCGACGTCGACGTCGGCATTGCCACCGAATCGATCGCCGGCTACTCCGAGCTCGTCACCCTGCCATGCTACCAGTGGAACCGCTGCCTCCTCGTGCCGCGCGGCCATCCGCTCGCCAAGGCGAAGCCGCTGACGCTCGCGGCGATCGCGCGCCACCCCATCGTCACCTACGATTTCGCGTTCACCGGGAGGTCGCAGATCAACGCTGCCTTCGACAGCGCCGGACTCTCCCCCAACGTCGTGCTGACGGCGCTCGACGCCGACGTGATCAAGACCTACGTCGAGCTCGGCATGGGCGTGGGCATCGTCGCCGAGATGGCCTACGACCCGGCGCGCGATGCCGGGCTGGTCGCGCTTCCCGCGGGCCATCTGTTCGCGCCGAGCACCACCCGCCTCGCCATCCGGCGCGGCGCCTTTCTCCGCGGCTACGTCTACGACTTCATCGCGCGCTTCGCGCCGACACTCGACCGCGCCACCGTGGCTGCCGCGCTGACGGCGGATCGATGAACCGGTCCGCGAACGCTGCCGCTCCCCACCTGCCAACGAAACGCCCGCCTGCGTTCCTCCGATGCGCCTCCTGCTGATTGTCCTCGCCGCCCTGACCCTGTCCTTCGTCTCCGTCGCGGCCGGATCCGACCTGCCACTGCAACCCCTCGCGATCGGCAAGCACAAGCTGACCGCCGAAGTCGCTGCGACCTCCGAGCAGCGGTCGACGGGCCTGATGAACCGCTTCTCGCTGCGCCCCGATCACGGCATGCTGTTCATCTTCGAGCAGCCCGAGCGCCTTGCCTTCTGGATGAAGAACACCTTCATCCCGCTGTCGATCGCCTTCATCGCCGCGGACGGCCGGATCGTCAACATCGAGGACATGGTGCCGCAGTCCGAGACGTCGCACCGGTCGCGGGCGCCCGCGCTGTATGCGCTGGAGATGCGCAAGGGCTGGTTCGCCGAGCGCGGGATTCGGGAAGGCGACTTGGTCACCGGCCTTCCGGGTCGTCCGCCGGCGCGGTGACCGCGGGCAGTAGCGTCTCGGCAGCGCGCGCGGCACCTGTCAGAAATGGCGGGTTGCCAAGAGCCGCTCCCCCGTGGATTCCGCCGGGACTAGCCTGTAGGATAAGCCGCATACGGCAACTGGCCCGCCAGAGGGGCTCGGGAAGGGGCATCGCACACAAACAGACCGCCGGCGCGGCGATCCAGAGGGATGGGGGGGTGATCATGCTTGGAAAGTTCCGACCGGGAAGGCCGAGCTTGGCCAAGGTCGAATCCGTCGACGCCCTGTTGCAGCCGATGCTGCGCGCCGCCCAGGCGGGCAAGCCCCTGGAACCGCCGCTGCTGGAGATCGCCCGATCGTTCGGCTTCGAAAGTTTCGTCTATGGCATCTCGACGGGCAGTCGGCCGGACCGTGACAGCCGCATCTACGCCTGGACCTCGCTGCCGGCCGCATGGCTGGAGGCATACGACGAGAACGGTTACATTGAAGTCGATCCGCGCGTATCCGGCGGACTGCAGCGGGCCTCCCCGTTCCAGTGGGACGCGGCGTCCATTCCGGGACCGTTGCGCGTCCGTCAGTTCCTCGATCACGCGGCCGAGTTCGGCATCCGCAGCGGTATCGTCGTGGCATTCAACGGCCTCGACAACTCTCGGGTAGGATTCGGCCTCAATTCACCGATCAGCCCGGTGCCTCCGGAGCGCAGCGAGGAGATCGACCGCAACCTCGGCACGCTGATGCTGCTGGCCACCCGCCTGCACGACCTGTTCATGGCGCAGGTCGTGTTGCGGGGCGTGGCGCCCGCGCTGCAGGGTAAGCCGCTCTCCCGCCGGGAACGGCAGTGCCTTGAGATGGCTGCCCGCGGACTGACCAGCGCGGACATCGGTTTCAAGCTGGGCATCACCGAGCGCGGTGCCAATTACCACTTCGGCAGCATTCTGAGCAAGCTCGCGGCGCTGAACCGGAACGAGGCCATCGCCAGGGCCCTCGCCTTGGGCCTCATCCGGCCCTGAATCCTCGGCCGGGCGGAGCCGGCGGGTCTCGCCGACACCGGTCCGGCTTGCCTGCGGTCGGCTACCTCAGCGAGCCCGGCACCTGCTGACGCAGCGAGAGCATCTCGCGCGCGAACGTCGCGCCGAAGCGACGCGCAAACCGATCGGCGAGGTCGTCTGGAGGCGTGAAGTCGAGGATCTCCTCCGCCTTGAACACTTCTCGCGCCACCGAATCGACGCTTCCGAGCGCGTCGGCGAGACCGAGTTCGACGGCGCGCTGCCCATTCCAGATGAGGCCGGTAAAGAGCTCCGGCGTCTCCTTGAGCCGGGTTCCGCGCCCAGCCTTGACCGCGGCGATGAACTGGCCGTGGATGTCGTCGAGCATGCTCTGGACGTAGGCGCGCTGCTTCGGATCCGCCGGCGAGAACGGGTCCATCAGCGCCTTGTTCTGCCCGGCCGTCAGCACCCGCCGCTCGACGCCCAGCTTTTCCATCGTGCCGGTGAAGCCGAAGCCATCCATGATGACGCCGATGGAGCCGACGAGGCTCGCCTTGTCGACGTAGATCCGGTCGGCCGCGACGGCGATGTAATACCCGCCGGAGGCCGCGGCCTCCTCGACCACCGCGTGGATCGGTATCTCCGGATGCAGCGAGCGCAGCCGCAGCACTTCGTCATGGACCTGCCC
>DATIUK010000214.1:0-17663 GCA_035466885.1 Casimicrobiaceae bacterium | reverse complement strand
GCTGTCCGCGAACTGGTACGGCGAGGTCGGCAGGCCGAGCTCCTCGGCGGCGAGCCGACGGATCCCCTCGCGGTTCATCGTGAGCTGCACCGCGCGGGCGCAGGGAACGACCTGGGCGAGTCCTTCGCGCTCGACGACGGCGAGCACGTCGGTGGCGATCGCCTCGATCTCCGGCACGATGATCTGCGGTCTTTCCTGCTCGATGAGGCGCTTCAGCGCCGCCGGGTCGGTCATCGCGATGACGTGCGCGCGGTGCGCGACCTGGTGCCCCGGCGCGTTGGCGTAGCGATCGACGGCGACGACCTCGACCCCCAGCCGCTGGAGGGCGATGACGATTTCCTTGCCCAGTTCGCCGCTGCCGAGCAGCATCACCCGGGTCGCGGTCGGTGAAAGCGGTGTGCCGATGTGCATGGCCGGGGCGATCATTGCCGCCCGAAGGCGGTCGTCGAAGCGGTTGTCGAGGAAACGATTCTAGCAGTCGGAAGCGCAAATTGCTGCACTGCACACAGCAGGGGGCGGTCGGAACCCAACGCATTGTTCAAAAGCACGTTTCTGCACTCCTTGGCACGGCGACCGGCGCCGGCGCGGCACCGGTCAGCGTTTCTTGCGGCCCGGACGCGCCGCGCTGCCACCCGGCAGCGGTTCCGGGTAAACCGGGCGCGTGGCCGGCGCCTCGGCCGCGGGCTCGGCCAGCGTGAAGTCGATCTTGGTCGTCTCGAGGTCGACGCGGGCAACCTTGACCCGCACCCGGCCGGCGAGCTGGAACACCCGTCCGCTGCGCTCTCCGATCATCGCGTGCCGCCCGGCGTCGAAGTGGAAGTAGTCGCGGCCGAGCTCGGTCACGTGCACGAGGCCGTCAATGTGCAGCTCGTCGAGCGTCACGAACAGGCCGAAGCTGGTGACGCCGCTGATCGTCCCCTCGTAGGTCTCCCCGACCTTGTCCTGCATGAAATAGCACTTGAGCCAGTTGGTGACGTCGCGGGTGGCGTCGTCGGCGCGGCGTTCGGTCGTCGAGCAGTGGAGGCCCAGCTCCGCCCACGACCCGCCGCCCGGCTGGTAGCGCGCGTTGGCCAGCACCGCCTTGATCGCGCGGTGTACGAGCAGGTCCGGATAGCGGCGGATCGGCGAGGTGAAGTGCGCGTAGGCGGCGTAGGACAGGCCGAAGTGGCCGACGTTGTCGGGCCGGTACCGCGCCTGCTGCAGCGAGCGCAGCAGCACCGTCTGCAGCAGCGCGAAGTCCGGCCGCTCCTTGATCCGCAGCAGCAGCGCGGCGTAGTCCGACGCCGTCGGGTCGTCGCCGCCGGGCAGCGACAGCGCGCAGCTTCCGAGGAAGTCGCGCAGTGCGCCGAGCTTCTCCGGCGTCGGGCCTTCGTGCACGCGATAGAGCGCCGGGTGGCCGTTCGCGGCCAGGAACTCCGCGGTGCAGACGTTGGCCGCCAGCATGCACTCCTCGATCAGCCGGTGCGCGTCGTTGCGCACGACCGGCACGATGCGCACGATCTTGCCGTCGATGTCGAACTCGAGCTGCATCTCGACGGTGTCGAAGTCGATCGCGCCGCGCTTCTCGCGCGCCGCCTTGAGCACCCCGTAGAGCGCGTAGAGGTGCTTGAGATGCGGCAGGAGGTCGCGCATGCCGGCCGGCACCGACGCGGGCTCCGACAGCCACTGCCAGACCTCGGTGTAGGTGAGGCGGGCGCGCGAGTGCATCACCGCGGAATAGAAGCGGTGCTTGCGGATCTCGCCCTCGGCGGAGACTTCCATCTCGCAGACCATGCACAGCCGGTCGACGTCGGGCTTGAGCGAGCAGAGCTCGTTGGACAGCGCCTCCGGCAGCATCGGTATCACGCGCCGCGGGAAGTAGACCGACGTCCCGCGCTCGCGCGCGTCGCGGTCGAGCGGGTCGCCGTCGCGGACGTAGTGCGAGACGTCGGCGATGGCGACCAGCAGCCGGTAGCCGCGGCCCTTGCGCTCGCAGTAGACGGCGTCGTCGAAGTCGCGCGCGGTCTCGCCGTCGATGGTGACCAGCGGCAGCGCGGTCAAGTCGATGCGGTCGCGGCGGTCCGCGTCGCGGACTTCGCGCGGCAGCTTGCCGGCGGCCTTGCGCGCGGCGAGCGAGAACTCGTGCGGCAGGTCGTGCTTGCGCAGCGCGATCTCGATCTCCATCCCCGGGTCGGTGTAGCTGCCCAGCACCTCGATGACGCGGGCGATGGCCTCGCGCTGCGACGACGGCTGCTCGACGATCTCGACGACGACGACGTCGCCGGGCTTCGCCTTGCCGCGGTCGCCGGGGGGCACCAGCAGGTCCTGGTTGATGCGCCGGTTCTCGGCGACGACGAAGCCGATGCCGTGCTCCTCGTACAGCCGGCCGACGATGCTGCGGTTGGCGCGCTCCAGCACGTCGATGATCTCGCCCTCGGGGCGGCCGCGGCGGTCGACGCCGGTCCGGCGCACCGACGCGCGGTCGCCGTGCAGCGCCTTGTGCAGCTCGCGCGGGCCGAGGAAGACGTCGGGGCTGCCGTCCTCGGGAACGAGGAAGCCGTAGCCGTCCGGATGGCCCTGGACGACGCCGGTGACGAGGTCGAGCTTGGCGACGACGCAGAGCTCGCCCTTGCGGTTGATCAGCAGCTGGCCGTCGCGCTGCATCGCGGCGAGGCGCCCGTGGAACGCCTCGAGGGCGCGCCGGTCGACGGCGAGGTCGCGGGCGAGGTCCTGCGGCGGCAGCGGTATCCCCGCCTGCTGCAGCGCCTCGAGGATCGCCACGCGGGAGGGCAGCAGCCCGGGGTCGATGTCGCCGCGCCGGCGCGGGCCGCCCTCGCGGGGCTCGGCGGGTTCGCGCGGCGCGGACGGCGATGCAGGAGGGGCCTTGCCGCGCGGGGCGCGCTCCACCGGAGCAGCGGGTGTGGGCGCTGCCTTGGCGGCGCGGCGGGTGGAAACGGGGGTCGGGGGCTTCTTTGACAAGGTCGGGGGCCGAAAGTAAAATTATGGATTGCCGTTGCCCAGATGGCGGAATTGGTAGACGCACTAGGTTCAGGTCCTAGCGGTGGCGACACTGTGGAGGTTCGAGTCCTCTTCTGGGCACCAAGATTCGAGACGACGAAACAGGCGCTGCTGGCGCCTGTTTCGTTTTCCGGGGGGCGCGGGCTCGTCGCCCGTGGCGTCCCGCGGCCGGCACGGCGCCTCGCGCTGCCTACTATACGCCGCGCCCGGGCGATTCGGCAGGAGCTGGGCTGGCGCCGTGGCGCAACGGCGGCCGGCTGCGCCAGCGCGGCGGCGGGGGCGTCATCGGGTGCGCAGCTGCCGCAGCCGGCGCGCGGCCTCGATGAGCGTCTCGTCGCGCTTCGCGAAGCAGAAGCGGATGACGCGGTGGTCGGTGCCGTCCTGGTAGAACGCCGACAGCGGGATCGTCGCCACGCCGACCTCGCGCACCAGCCGCTGGGCGAAGGCGGCTGCGGGCTCGTCGCTGAAGGCGTCGTAGCGGGCGAGCTGGAAGTAGCTCCCCGCGCAGGGCAGGAGCTCGAACCCGGTGCCGGCCAGCGCATCGCGCAGGAGGCCGCGCTTGCGGGCGAAGAACCCGGGCAGCGCCTCGTAGCGCGCGGGCTCGGCCAGGAATTGCGCCAGCGCGTGCTGCATCGGCGCGTTGACGGTGAAGACGGTGAACTGGTGGACCCGCCGCAGCTCGGCGGTGATCGCGGGCGGGGCGAGCGCGTAGCCGACCTTCCAGCCGGTCGCGTGGAAGGTCTTGCCGAAGGAGCCGACGACGACGCTGCGCGCGGCGAGCTCGGCGTGCCCGGCCACGCTCGCGTGGCGACGGTCGTCGTAGACCATGTGCTCGTAGACCTCGTCGGACAGCACGAGGATGTCGGTGCCGCGGGTCAACTCCGCGAGTGCGTCGAGATCCGCCGGCGCGAGCACGCTGGTGCCCGGGTTGTTGGGCGTGTTGACGACGACGAGACGGGTGCGGGGGGTGACCGCGGCGCGGGTGCGGTCCCAGTCGATCCGGTAGCCGGGGAAGGTCAGCGGCAGCGCCACCGGCGTCGCGCCGGCGAGTCGGACGGCGGGCACGTAGCTGTCGTAGGCGGGCTCGAACACGATCACCTCGTCGCCGGGGTGCGCCAGCGCCCCGATCGCGGTGAAGATCGCCTGCGTCGCGCCGGTGGTCACCGTGACCTCGCGCTCGGGGTCGTACGCGCGGCCGTAGAGCCGCCGGACCTTGCCGGCGATCGCCTCGCGCAGCGCCGGTACCCCGGCCATCAGCGGGTACTGGTTGTGCCCGGCGCGCATCGCGGCGGTGACGAGGTCGATCAGCGTCGCGTCGATCGGGTAGTCGGGGAAGCCCTGGCCGAGGTTGACCGCGCCGTGCTCGACCGCGAGCGCCGACATCACCGAGAAGATCGAGGTGCCGGTGGCCGGCAGGCGCGAGCGCACCGCGGGTGTGCTGGGGGAGTCGTTCATCGGGACGGGGAGGTGGTCGGAGGCGGTGGGCTCGCAGCGAGCCGGGCGGTCGCGGGACGACCCATTGTCGCAGAGCGGCGGGTGGCCGTCACATGCGCGCCGCGTGCGCCGCGCGATCGACCGCGGAGCTGCCGTTGCCGCGATGGGTGCGTTGCCGCGAAGCAACGCCGCGCTGCCGAATGACGTCGCCGAGGTGCCGCGGACGATCGACGCGCGCGCGAACGCGGTATGCTTCGCATTGAGCGCGCAAGCGCCACCGCGTGCATCGGTCGAGCACGTCGTCGATCCGGTGCCCGCATCCACAATCGTCGAGAACCCAGGACAGGAATCCGGAGCCACCAATGAGCAGCGATCTGTTGTCGAAAGTCGGTGAGATGGTCGAGTCGGTGAAGGACAAGGCGCAGGAAGTCGGGCAGTCGATCGTCGATGAAGCGAAGGACGTCGCGCAGGGCGCGCAGCGCGGAATGGCAAAGGCCAAGCGCGCAGTGACGAAGAAGGCCAAGAGCGTCGAGGCGAGCGCCGCGAAAACGATGAAGTCCGCCAAGGCCAAGGCCAAAAAGGCCGTCGGATCGGCGCAGAAGGCAGTCGCCGGCGAAGCCCGGAAAGTGAAGACCGAAGCGAAGAAGGTGGCGACCAAGGCGAAGAGCGCCGCGAAGGGCGCGCAGCGCGAAGTGGCGAAGGCCAAGCGTGCGGTGACGAAAAAGGCGAAGAGCGTAGAGGCGAGCGCTACCAAGACGTTGAAGTCGGCCAAGGCCAAGGTCAGGAAGGCCGTCGCCAAGAAGCCCGCGGCGAAGAAACCGGCTGCCAAGAAGGCCGCGGCGAAGAAGCCGGCCGCCAGGAAGCCCGCGGTGAAGAAGGCGGTCGCGAAGAAAGTCGCCGGGATGAAGAAGCTCGTCGCCAGGAAGCCGGCCGCCAAGAAGGCCGTGGCGAAGAAGAAGCCCGCCGCGAAGAAGTCGGCGAAGAAGGCCGCCAAGTAGGCCGGCCCCCCCTCGGCGCGCCTCGCGGCGCCCCAAGCAGAACGGCCCGGGATCACCGGGCCGTTTTGTCGTCCGTGGCAGAGTCGTTCAGGGCCCCAGCCGCGCCTTGAGCGCGTCCGGACGCAGGTTGTCGTAGATCTCGAACGGCTGGTGGATCCACGGGTTGTCGGGAAGGTGGTCGACGAAGAAGTCCGGCTTGAAGACCGAGCAGCCCTTCCACCACAGCACGGCGGTCTTGCAGGCGGTGATGTGCGGCCAGCGCTCCGGCAGCGTCCGGTCGACGGCCGCCAGCGTGTGCCCGGAGTCGACCATGTCGTCGACGAGCAGGATCCGGTCGCCCAGGCGCGGCGCGGTCATCGTCATGTGCTCGGCGATCACCAGTTCGCCGCGGATGGTCCCGCCTTCGGCCGCGTACGAGTGCGTCGACAGGATCGCGAGCGGGCGCTCGTAGATGCGCGACAGCACGTCGCCGACGCGCAGGCCGCCGCGGGCGACGCAGATGATCTGGTTGAAGTCGTATCCGGATTCGTGGATCTTGAGCGCGAGGCGCTCGACCAGCGTGTTGTACTGGTCCCAGCTCACGTGCAGGCCTGCCATCGTCTTCCCCAGGGGTGGTGCGCTCGCCGCTCCCGCGGTCGCGGGGCTCCCGCCGCCGCGGCGTGCCGGCTAGCGCGGCGTCAGTGGAACGGGTGGTGAATGAGGATCGTCTCGGCGCGATCGGGGCCGGTGGACACCATCGCGATCGGCACGCCGGTGAGCGCCTCGATGCGCCGCAGGTACGCCTGCGCCGCGGCGGGCAGCGCGTCGAACGCGGTGACGCCGAGCGTGCTCTCCTTCCAGCCGGGCAGGGTCTCGTAGACCGGGCGGCACTCGGCGACCGCGTCGGCGCCGGAGGGCAGCAGGTCCACCGGCTTGCCGTTGACGAGGTAGCTGGTGCAGATGGAGAGCTCGTCCATGCCGTCCAGCACGTCGAGCTTCATCACGCACAGGCCGCTGACGCCGTTGAGGCCGAACGAACGGCGCAGCGCCGGGACGTCGAGCCAGCCGCAGCGCCGCGGCCGGCCGGTCACCGAGCCGAACTCGTTGCCGCGCTTGGCGAGCCGCGCCCCGGTCTCGTCGGTCAGTTCGGTCGGGAACGGGCCGGTGCCCACGCGCGTGGTGTACGCCTTGACGATGCCAAGCACGTAGTCGAGGAACTGCGGACCGACGCCGGCCCCCGGCGA
The DNA here is from genome assembly GCA_035466885.1 of Casimicrobiaceae bacterium. GTDB lineage: Bacteria > Pseudomonadota > Gammaproteobacteria > Burkholderiales > Casimicrobiaceae > CAIWHR01. Next base: position 11,011 of record DATIUK010000214.1, on the reverse strand, counting down.
CGCGGCGCCGGCGAGGCAGTTCGACGAGGTGACGAACGGGTAGGTGCCGTGGTCGATGTCGAGCAGCGCGCCCTGCGCCCCCTCGAACAGCAGCGAGTCGCCGCGGGCGCGGGCCGCCTGCAGCAGCGCGGCGACGTCGGCGATCATCGGCGCCAGCTGCGGGACGAGCGCCAGCGTCTCGTCGCGCGTCTTCTCGAACGGCACCGGGTCGCGCTTGTAGTACTGCGTCAGCATGAAGTTGTGGTACTCGAGCACCGACTTCAGCTTGGCCTCGAACCGGTCGGGGTACAGGAGGTCCTGCAGGCGGATCGCGCGTCGCGCGACCTTGTCCTCGTAGGTCGGTCCGATGCCGCGACCCGTGGTGCCGATCTTGCCTTCGCCCATCGAGCTTTCGCGGGCGTTGTCGAGCGCGACGTGGTAGGGCATCACCAGCGGGCAGGCCGGCGAGATCTTGAGCCGGGAACGCAGCGCGATGCCGCCCGCCTCCAGCTCGCCGATCTCCTGCAGCAGCGCCGACGGCGAGAGCACGACGCCGTTGCCGATGAAGATGTCGACGTCGGGGCGCAGCACGCCCGACGGGATCAGGCGCAGCACGGTCTTCTTGCCGTTGATGACCAGCGTGTGGCCGGCGTTGTGCCCGCCCTGGAAGCGCACGACGCCGCGCGCGTGCTCGGTCAGCCAGTCGACGACCTTGCCCTTGCCCTCATCGCCCCACTGCGTGCCGATGACGACGACGTTCTTCCCCATGGTTCGCTTGAGCCTTCCTCGATCAGGTGGATTGCGGTGACGACTGCGATCTCGCGAGCACTCCCGCGAGCTGGCGCAGGTCGAGCGTGAAGCCGGTGGCGGGCCGGGCGCGGCCGAAGGACTTGCCGATGCCGTCGTAGCGGCCGCCGTTGCCGATCGCGGTGGACTCGCCGGCGGTGAACACCGAGAAGATCACGCCGTTCTGGTAATGATAGCCGGTGAGGTCGGCCAGATCGATGTGCAGCGCGGCGACCTGCGGCGCTGCGGCCTGCGCCACCGCGGCCAGCGCGGCGAGGGCGTTGCGGATCGGCGGCGTGTCCGGCAGCCGATCCCGGGCGCGGGCGAGGACCTCGTCGGCCGGGCCGTAGAGCGTGGGCAGCGCGCGGAGCGCGTCGCGCCACGCCGGGGCCAGGCGCGCCGTGAGCTGGGCGACCACGGGCAAGTCCTTGGTCGAGACCGCCGCGAACAGCTCGGCGTCCTCGCCGTTGGCGCCGACGCCCGAGCCCGCGGCCAGCGCGCGGTAGACGCCGACGTGGCCGAGGTCGAGGTGGAGGCCGGCGAGACCCGCGGCCGCCAGCGCCGACAGCGCGAGCGAGAGCGCCTCGCGGTCGCCGGCGATCCCGGGCTCCCCGTAGAGCTCGGCGCCGATCTGCAGCACCTCGCGCGTCGCGGCGAGTCCCGCCGGGACCGTCCGCAGCACGCTGCCCGCGTAGCAGAGCCGCGTGACGCCGGGCTCGTTCAGCAGGTGGGCGTCGATGCGCGCGACCTGGGGCGTGATGTCGGCACGCACGCCGAGGAGCCGCCCGGAGAGCGGGTCGACGACCTTGAAGGTCTGCAGGTCGAGGTCGCGCCCGGTGCCGGTCAGCAGCGACTCGAGGTGCTCGACCAGCGGCGGCTGCACGAGGCGGTAGCCGGCGGAGCGGAAGTGATCGAGCAGCACGCGGCGCAGAGCCTCGACGCGCTCCGCCTCGGCAGGGAGCACGTCCTCGATGTGCTCGGGCAGGATCCAGTTACGCATGGGAGACGAGCGCGTAGCCGATCAGGCCCAGCGCGATGGCGACGAGGCCGATGAAGCGCAGCTGGCCGTCGGAGAGGTCGAGCAGCCGGCGGAAGCTGTCGCGCCAGACCCGCGGGGCAAACAGCGGCAGCAGCCCCTCGATGACCAGCACCAGCGCGAGCGCCGCGAGCAGCGATTCCTGCACTCCATCCTCCCGGCCATCGCCCGTCGCGCGTCCCGGGCTACTTGCCGGGCTTGGAAACCTGGCCGCCCTGGTTCCGGAAATAGCGGAAGAACTCGGAGGAGGGTTCCAGGACCATCACGTCGGACCTGTTCCGGAACGTCGCCCGGTAGGCTTCGAGGCTGCGATAGAACGCGTAGAACTCGGGATTCGCCCCGTAGGCCTGGGCATAGATCGCGGACGCCCTGGCGTCGCCGTCGCCCTTGGTCTTCTGCGCCTGCTTGTAGGCGTCGGCAAGGATGACGACGCGCTGGCGGTCGGCGTCGGCGCGGATCTTCTCGGACTCGGCCTGGCCGAGCGAGCGCAGCTCGTTCGCGACCCGCCGCCGCTCGGACTCCATCCGCGCGAACACCGGGCCGGTGACGTCGGGCGGCAGCTCGACGCGGCGCAGCCGCACGTCGACGATCTCGACGCCGATCGACTTCGCGTCCTGGTCCGCCTTCTGCCGCGTGACGGTCGTTATCTTGTCGCGCTCGGCGGAGATCGCGTCGTGGATCGTGCGCTTGTTGAACTCCTCGGCCAGGTTGGCGCGCACCGTCTGCGACAGCCGGCGCCGCGCCGCCTCCTCGTCGCCCTGGACGCTGACGTAGTACTGCTTGACGTCGGTGATCCGCCACTGGACGATGAAGTCGACGAGCAGCGGCTTCTTCTCGGAGGTGGTCATCCGGTCCGGCTCGACGTTGTCGAGGGTCAGGATCCGCTTGTCGTAGTACTTGACGTTCTGCAGCAGCGGGACCTTGAAGTAGAGGCCGGCGTTCGGCTTGGTCTCGATGATCTCGCCCAGCTGGAACAGGATCGCGTACTGCTTCTGGTCGACCGTGTACAGCGACTGCGAGAGCACGAGCAGCACCGCGACCAGCAGGGCGAGCAGGGGCATCGTGAACTTCATCGCGATTCACCTCCGCGTTCGCGGGTGCGCAGCGCCTCGCGCGAGCGGCCCGCGTCGGCCGCCGCCGCGGGCTCGGTCGCCGCCGGCGCCCGCGCCGGAGCAGGCGTCTCTGCCGCCGGCGTGGTGATGACCGTCGGCGGAACGCTTTGCTGGATCAGCTTGTCGAGGGGCAGGTAGAGCAGGCTGTTGCTGCCGGCCTTCTGGTCGACCAGCACCTTGCTGGAGTTGCCGACCACCGACTGCATCATGTCGAGGTAGAGACGCTCCCGCGTGACGCCCGGCGCCTTCGTGTACTCGACCAGGATCTGGCGGAAGCGGGAGGCGTCGCCCTCGGACCTCTGCACGACCTCGGCCTGGTAGCCGTTCGCCTCCTCGATGAGCCGCGACGCGTTGCCGCGCGCACGCGGCACGACGTCGTTGGCGTAGGCCTGACCCTCGTTCCTGAACCGCTCGCGGTCCTGGCCGGCCTTGACCGCGTCGTCGAACGCGGCCTGCACCTTGTCGGGCGGCTGCACGTTCTGCAACGTGACCTTCTGGATGTAGACCCCGGTGCCGTAGCGGTCGAGCATCTCCTGCATCAGCTTCTCGGTCGACTTGGCGATCTGCTCGCGGCCCTCGTAGAGCGCGAAGTCCATCTTCGCCTTGCCGATCACCTCGCGCATCGCGGTCTCGGCAACGAAGGTCACCGTCTGGTCGGGCCGGCGGACGTTGAAGAGGTAATCCTCGGCGCTCTTGAGGTTGTACTGGACGGCGAACTGGATGTCGATGATGTTCTCGTCGTCGGTCAAGGACAGCGCTTCGCGCTCGACCTTGTTCTTCGGCGTGTTCCGGTAGCCGACCTCGACGGTCTTGACCTGCGAGAAGTCGACCAGTTCGACCGCCTCGACCGGGAAGGGGAGGTGCCAGCGCGGCCCTGGCTGGGTGGTCTCGGTGTACTTGCCGAAGCGCGTGACCACGCCGCGGCGGCCTTCGTCGACGATGTAGAACCCGCTCGCGAGCCACACGCCCAGGACCAGGGCGATCAGGATGCCGGCGCCGCCCAGCGGCAGGTGCAGGCGGCGGCCGGGGGGTTGCGACGGCGGAGGTGCGTCGTCCGGGCCGGACTTGCGCCCGAACAGGTCGGCGAGACGCCGGTTGACGGTGCGCCAGATCTCGTCGAGATCGGGCGGTCCACCGTTGCCGCGCTTGCCCCACTGCGGATCGTTGAGCGACATGTTTGCGAGGTGTACCGGAAGTGCGGAATCGGGTCGGCCGTGGACTCCGGCACGCGTTCAGGAACTGACGGTGGGGGCGTCGATGGCGTTCGACAAGGGGACCACGGCCGGAAAGCGCTCGGCCAGCGCGGCGCGCAGATCGGCGCAGCCATCCCCCGTCAAAGCGCTCAAACGGACATCGGCGATGATACCAGATTCGTCTCGCTCGCTGCCCGGGGTGATGTCCGCGCGGTCGATCTTGTTCCAGACGCGGATCTGCGGCACGCGGTCGGCCCCGATCTCGGCCAGCACGGCCTCGACCGCGGCGATCTGCTCGTCGCGGTTCGCGTGCGAGGCGTCGATCACGTGCAGCAGGAGGTCCGCGTCGGCGGCTTCGGAGAGCGTTGCGCGGAACGCCGCGACGAGGTCGTGCGGCAGGTCGCGGATAAAGCCGACGGTGTCGGAGAGCACGATCGGGTCGGCGCCGGGCACGTGGAAACGGCGCAGCGTCGTGTCCAGCGTGGCGAACAGCTGGTCGGCCGCGTAGGCGCGGGACCGCGTGAGGCGGTTGAAAAGCGTCGACTTGCCGGCGTTGGTGTACCCGACCAGCGCGACGGTGCGTACCGACGCCCGCCGGCGGGTGCGGCTCTGGGTGGCGTGCTGGCGCAGGACGTGGGCGAGCCGGTCGCCCAGCACGCGGGCACGGTTGCCCAGCAGCCGCCGGTCGGTCTCGAGCTGGGTTTCACCCGGTCCGCGCAGGCCGATGCCGCCCTTCTGCCGTTCGAGGTGGGTCCAGCCGCCGACCAGGCGGGTGAGCTGGTGCTTGACCTGCGCCAGCTCGACCTGCAGCTTGCCCTCGGCGCTGCGCGCGCGGAGCGCGAAGATGTCGAGAATGAGGCTCACCCGGTCGACCACCCGGCACTCCAGCGCCCGCTCGAGGTTGCGCTGCTGGGCGCCGGTGAGCGCGTGGTCGAAGATGACGAGGTCGGCGTCGCCGGCGCGGCGCGCCGCGGCGATCTCCTCGACCTTGCCCTTGCCGGCGTAGAGCGCCGCGTCGGGGCGCTTGCGCTTGCCGGTCACGCGGCCGACGACGATGGCGCCGGCCGAGACCGCCAGCGCGTCGAGCTCGCCGATGCGCTCGCCCGGGTCGCCGTCGCCGAAGTCGAGGCAGACCAGGACGGCCCGGTCGCCACCGGTCGGACGTTCAAACACGGGCCGGCGGGGCAGCGGCGTGCTGCCTGCGGCGCGCCGCGCGGCGGCCGGACCGCAAGGCCGGGGCGGCGATCAACCTTCGCTGTCGCCGCTGGGGGCGTGCTGCGGCATCGTGACCGCGCGGGCCGGGACGACGGTCGAGATCGCGTGCTTGTACACCATCTGGGTGACGGTGTTCTTGAGCAGGACGACGTACTGGTCGAACGATTCGATCTGGCCCTGCAGCTTGATGCCGTTGACGAGGTAGATCGAAACCTGCACGTGCTCCTTGCGCAGGGTGTTCAGGAACGGGTCTTGTAGCATTTGCCCTTTGGTGCTCATCGCTTGCTCCGCGTTTGTCGTTGTTCGGGCCACCGTCGGCGAACCGCCGCGAGGGCACTGCGGAACCCCGCCCATCCCAAGCTTGGGGGCGAAGCGCGGGGTTTCAACGGCCCTTGCGGCGAGCCGGGGAGTCCGCGTACGGATTGGCGCCGGTCTTGAATTGTACCCGAAGCGGTGTCCCGCGCAGTTTGAACGTGTCCGAGAAGAAATGTTCCAGGTAGCGGCGATACGACTCGGGTACGTGGGCGAGCGCCGTGCCGTGGACGATGATCAGCGGCGGGTTGTGGCCGCCCTGGTGGGCGTAGCGCAGCTTGGGCCGGCCGCCCCCCGCGCGCGGCGGCTGCTGCTTCTCGACGGCGGCGATCAGCGCCCGGGTGAGCTTCGGCGTCGGCAGCCGCGCCATCGCCGCGGCGTACGCCGCGTCGACCGAGCGCATCAGCGCGGGGATGCCGGTGCCGGTCCGGGCCGAGAGGTAGTGGTGCTGGGCGAACGACAGGAACGCGAGCTTGCGGTCGACCTCGCGCTTGATGTCGTCGCGCTGGTCCGCGGGCAGGCCGTCCCACTTGTTGATGCCGATGACCAGCGCCCGGCCGGACTCGAGGATGAAGCCCGCGAGGTGCGCGTCCTGGTCGGAGATCTGCTGCTGGGCGTCGAGCAGCAGCACGACGACGTTGGCGTACTCGATCGCCTGCATCGTCTTGATCACCGAGAACTTCTCGATCGCCTCGAACACCTTGCCGCGGCGACGGACACCGGCGGTGTCGATCAGTGTGTAGGGGCGCCCGTTGCGCTCGAAGTCGAGGTAGATCGAGTCGCGGGTGGTGCCGGGCTCGTCGAATGCGATCACCCGCTCCTCGCCGAGCAGCGTGTTGACCAGCGTCGACTTGCCGACGTTGGGGCGCCCGACGATCGCCACCTTGATCGGTCCCGCGGTCCGCTCCTCGCCGGGCTCCGCGTCCGGTTCGTCCGGTGCGGGCTCGGGCGCCGCCTCGGCGGGGAGCCGCGCCAGCGCCTCCTCCATCAGCACCGCGACGTTGTCGCCGTGCGCCGACGAAATGGGATGCGGCTCGCCGATGCCGAGTTCGTAGAATTCGGCGACGGCGCGCTCGGACTGCATGCCTTCGGCCTTGTTGACGGCAAGGACGATCGGCCGCCCCGACCGGCGCAGCAGGTCGGCGATGCCGCGATCCTGCTCGGTGAGGCCGCCGCGCGCGTCGACCAGGAACACCACGACGTCGGCTTCGGCGATCGCGGTCCGCGTCTGCTTCGCCATCTCGTGCAGGATGCCGTCCTTCGCGACCGGCTCGAAGCCGCCGGTGTCGACGACCAGGCACGAGCGCTCGCCGACGCGCGCACGCCCGTAGTGGCGGTCGCGGGTGAGCCCGGGAAAGTCGGCCACCAGCGCGGCGCGCGTGCGGGTGATCCGGTTGAACAGCGTCGACTTCCCGACGTTCGGGCGGCCGACGAGGACGACGGTGGGTAGCCAATGGACCACGATGAGCTCTGCGCCTTGCGGTGTGGGTGGCCGGAACGCACCGGCTGCGGGGTGCGCGCCCGGGCATGTCGCGGCGGCGCACCGGTTCGGCGCGTCGGGGCGAAGTGTACGCGAGGTCGCCGGCCCCGCGGCGCGCGTGCCGCGGTCCCGTGCTAACCTGCCCCGCTGACGGATCCCGGAGAGACCATGCCCGAAGCCGACCCGCACCTCGCCGCCCGCGGCGCCGCGCCCGGCAGGCGCCGGCGGGGGCGTCTCGCCGCGGGCGCGGCGGCGTTGCTGGCGCTGCTCCTTGCCGGGCCGCTGTTCACGCTGGTGTCCGGCCGGGTCGCGGCGGGGACCGACTGGCGCACGGCGAGCCACCGCTCGGCGGGCCTCGCGCCCGATCCGACGACGACGCGCGAGGCGGTCGTCCAGGTCTATGCCGGCCGAGCGTTCGGCTGGCGGGGGGCCTTCGCCGACCACACCTGGCTCGCCGCCAAGCCGGCCGGCGCCGCGACCTACACCCGCTACGAGGTGATCGGCTGGTACGCCGGAGGCGAGCGCCCCGTGGTGGCGATATCCGACCGGCGCGCGCCGGACGCCGAGTGGTACGGCAATCCGCCGCGCCTCGTCCGCGAGCTGCGGGGCAGCGCGGCCGACGAGGTCATCGCCCGCCTGCCGGAGGCGATCGCTGCCTACCCGTACCCGACGACCTACCGCGCCTGGCCCGGCCCCAACAGCAATACCTTCGTCGCGCACCTCGGCCGGGCGCTGCCCGGGCTGCGGCTCGTGCTGCCGCCGACGGCGATCGGCAAGGACTACGTGCCGTTCGACCGGATGTTCGGCCGGACGCCGAGCCACACCGGCGTCCAGTTCTCGGTCTACGGCCTCTTCGGCGTGAGCGCGGGGATCGCGGAGGGGCTCGAAGTCAACCTGCTGGGGCTCGTGACCGGCGTCGATGTCGCGCAGCCCGCGCTCAAGTTGCCGGGGTTCGGGCGCGTCCCCGGCGACGGCTGAAACGGCGCCGCCCGACGGGTCGCGGCAACGCCGGCGCGGCGGCCGAATCCGCGGTGGCGTCCCGCGGCATCCAACGCGCTGGCGGCCGATGCCGGCGCACCCGACCAGGAGCAGCATGCAGCTCGTCATCCGCGATCTCTCCAAGCGCTACCCCGGCGGCGTCCAGGCGCTCGACCGGGTCTCGCTGACCGTCCCGCCCGGCATGTTCGGGCTGCTCGGTCCCAACGGGGCGGGCAAGTCGACGCTGATGCGCACGCTGGCGACGCTGCAGGGCGCCGACTCGGGGACCGCCGCGCTGGGCGACATCGACGTCCTGCGCGAGCCCGATCGCATCCGCGCCATCCTGGGCTACCTGCCGCAGGACTTCGGTGTCTATCCCCGGGTCTCGGCGCAGGACCTGCTCGACCACTTCGCGCGGCTCAAGGGCATCGTCGACGCCCGGGCGCGCCGGGAAGCGGTCGCCGCGCTGCTGCACCGGGTCAACCTCCACGACGCGCGCAAGCAGAACCTGGGTGGCTTTTCCGGCGGCATGCGCCAGCGCTTCGGCATCGCGCAGGCGCTGCTGGGCGATCCCAAGCTCGTCATCGTCGACGAGCCGACCGCGGGCCTCGACCCCGAGGAGCGCGTCCGCTTCCACAACCTGCTCGCCGACATCGCCACCGACGTCGTCGTAATCCTGTCGACGCACATCGTCAGCGACGTCGCCGACCTCTGCGCCCGCTTCGCGGTGATCGACAAGGGACGCCTGCTGCGCGCGGGCGAGCCGGCGGGGGAGGTCGCGGCGCTCGAGTCGCGGATCTGGCGCAAGGTCGTCGCCAAGGCAGAGGCCGACGCGCTGCGCCGCGAGGTGCCGGTCGTTTCCACCCGGCTCGCGGCGGGCCGGACCGTCGTGCGCGCCTACGGGGCCGGTGCGCCGGGCAGCGGCTTCGAACCCGCCGAGCCCGATCTCGAGGACGTCTACTTCTGCACCATCGCCGGCTACCTCGGCGCGGCGGCGCCGGTGGAGGCCGTCGGCGCATGAGACGGGCCGCCCCGAGCGCGAATACCGGAGTGCGCAGCACGAAGGTAGTCCAGTGAAGCTGTTCGCCATCGCGCGCTTCGACTTCGGCCGGCGGCTGCGCCAGCTGTCGACCTGGGTCTACTTCGCCCTGTTCGCCACGCTGGCGGCGCTGTGGATGGCTGCCGCCGGCGGCGCCTTCGCCAGCGCCAGCGTGAGTTTCGGCGGCGACAGGATCGCCATCGACGGCGCGCACGCACTCGCCATCGGCATCGGCGTGCTGGGATTCATCGGCGTGACGGTGATCGGGTCGATCGCCGGGCGCGCGGTCCAGCAGGACTTCGAGCACGGAACCGACCACTTCTTCTTCACCGCGCCGATCGCCAGGCGCGACTACTTCCTCGGGCGCCTCTTCGGCGCGATCGCCACGCTGGCAGTGGTGTTCGCCGGCATCGCGGTCGGCATCGCCATCGGGACGCACTGGCCCGGCATCGATTCCGCGCGACTCGCCCCGCAGTGGTCCTGGGAGTTCATCGCCCGGCCCTATGCCTTCCTGCTGCTGCCCAACATCCTGTGGCTCGCCGGCTGCTTCTTCGTGCTCGCTGCGCTGTCGCGACAGATGGCGCCCGTGTACATCGCCGGCGTCGTCGTGCTGGTCGGCTACATGGTGGCGCTCGACCTCCTGGGCGACATGGAGAACAAGACGCTCGCCGCGCTGGTCGATCCGTCGGGCGTCACCGCGGTCGACGTCCTCACCCGCTACTGGAGCGTCGCGCAGAAGAACGGCGAGCCGATACCGCTCGCCGGCGTGCTGCTGTGGAACCGCGCGCTCTGGCTCGCCGTCGGCGCGCTCGTCACCGCGTTCGGCTACCGCGCGTTCCGGATGCAGGCGCTGGCCGCGAAGGGGTCCCGGCGGGCGGACGCCGCCGCCGACCAACCCGACCCGAACGCGGCTGCGCGCGCCGCGCCGCTCCCGGCCACGCCGCGCGACCTTCGGGCGGGCGCCTACCGGCGGATGCTGCCCGCGCTCGCCCGTCTGCACGTGGGCGAGATCCTCGCGAGCCCGCGCTTCCTCGCGATCGTGCTCGCCGGCGTGCTGCTGGTGATCGCCAACACCTGGACGATGGGGTCGCTGTACGGCACCAACACGCAGCCGCTCACGTACAAGATCCTCGACGTCGCCGGCGGCCTGTTCGGCCTGTTCGTGCTGGTCGTGACCGCAATCTATGCCGGCGAGCTCGTCTGGCGCGAGCGCGACGCCCGGATGGCCGACATCACCGACAGCCTGCCGGCGCCGACGTGGCTGCCGTTCTGCGCCAAGCTTGCGGCGCTCGCGGCGCTGCAGGCGGTGCTGCTGGCGGTGGTCATGCTGTGCGGCATCGGCGTCCAGCTGGCGAAGGGCTACACTGGGATCGACCTGCCGCACTACCTGTTCGAGCTCTTCGTGCTGCAGTTCGCCGGCTTTCTGCTGATCGGCGCGCTGGCGCTGTTCATCCACACGCTGGTCGACCACAAGTACGTCGGCCACTTCGCGGTGCTGCTCGCGTTCCTCGCCGTCACCCAGCTGCCCGACTTCGGCTTCGAGGACCGGCTCTACCGCTACGCGAGCCGGCCGGACATCGTCTATTCGGACATGAACGGCTACGGCCACTTCCTGCCGGCGGTGCTCTGGTTCCGGCTGTACTGGGGCGCCTTCGCGGTCCTGCTGCTGCTGGCGACCTACGCGCTGTGGGCGCGCGGCCGCGAACGCGGCGCCCGCGCACGGCTCGCCGCAGCGGCGGCGCGGTGGACGCCGGTGCCGCGGGCGATCGCCGGCGCGGCGGCGGCGCTGTTCGTGGCCACCGGCGGCTTCATCTACTACAACACGCATGTGCTGAACCCGTACCTCGCGCGCCACGACGCGGACGCGCAGCGGGCCGCCTA
>DATIUK010000213.1:0-11426 GCA_035466885.1 Casimicrobiaceae bacterium | reverse complement strand
AGGAAGAACGCCAAGGCCATGTTCTCGAGGAACACGGACTTGATGAAGAGGTTGAGGTAGAGCTCCATCGTCGCAGTCTTTCCGGGTCAGGCCCTAGTCTTTTTCCCGCAGCTCGGGCTTCCACTGCCGCAGCGCCCAGATGAACAGCGCCACCAGGAACAGCGCCGAGGGGGCCAGCAGCATCAGGCCGTTGGGCTCGTACCAGCCGCCGTCGGAGATCGTCGGCAGGATCGTGTAACCCAGGAGCTTGCCGGCGCCGATCAACTCGCGTGCAACCGCGACCAGCACCAGCACCAGCCCGTAGCCCAGGCCGTTGCCGATGCCGTCGAGAAACGATGCCCACGGCGGGTTCTGCATCGCGTAGCCCTCGGCGCGGCCCATGACGATGCAGTTGGTGATGATGAGCCCGACGAACACCGAGAGCTCGAGCGAGATCTCGAACAGGAAGGCCTTGAGCACCTGGTCGACCATGATCACCAGCGAGGCGATGATCGCCAGCTGGACGATGATCCGGATGCTGGACGGCGTGTAGTTGCGGACCGTGCTGACCGCGAGGTTGGCGAAGGCGGTGACGACGGTGAGGGCGACGGCCATCACCAGCGCCTTGTCGAGACGCGTGGTCACCGCCAGCGCCGAGCAGATGCCCAGCACCTGGACGCCGATCGGGTTGTTGATGAAAACCGGGGTGTAGAGCGCCCCTTGCTCGTGCTTGCCGAAGATCGCTGCCGCTGCGCTCACGATTTGGCTCCTGCGCGGAACTGCTTGAGGAAGGGCCCGTAGCCGTCCTTGGAGAACCAGAAGGCGACGAGACGCGAAATGCCGTTGCTGGTGATGGTCGCGCCGGACAGCCCGTCGATCCGGTGCGGGTCCTTGTCCGGCGGGCCGGCCTGGCCCTTGATGACCTTGAGCTGCGGCTCCCAGTTGGCGTCGAACGCCTTGCGCCCCTGCCAGAGCGCCTGCCACTTCGGGTTGCCGATCTAGCCGCCCAGGCCCGGTGTTTCCTGCTGGTCGTAGAAGGTGAGCCCGCGCACCGTGTTGCCGTCGCGCTCGACGGCGATGAAGCCGTAGACGGTGGCCCACATCGCCATGCCCTCGATCGGCAGCACCACGAGCTCGGGCGGCGCGTCCTTGACGCCCCTGGTGACGAAGTAGACGGCGCCGTAGTTGGGCAGCCGCGACACCAGCGCGGGGTTCGGCGGCGCGGCACGGCTCTGCGCCGGGTCGTTGCGCGCCTTCTTCTGGTCGAAGCTCCTGGCGTCGATCTTGCCCTCGGGAATCATCTCACCGGTCTTCAAGTCGATCAGCCGGACCACGATGTTCTTGTCGAAGATCGCCTGCAGCTCGCGGTCGGACAGCTTCTGGTCGGGCTTGACGAGGCCGGCTGCGAGCAGCACGTTCTTCTGCCGGTAGACGAGCTGGTTGTTCTCCTGCCGATCGCGCAGGCCGACCGCCGAGGCGGCGACCAGCAGCGCGCAGACCACACAGACCGCGGTCGCGAACAGGAACGTGTAGCGGGTGGAGTCAGTCTTGGGCACGGCGCTTCATCCGGCGGTTGATGTTCGCCTTGATCATCCCGTAGTCGATGACCGGCGCCATCACGTTCATGAACAGGATCACCAGCATCATGCACTCGGGATAGGCGGGGTTGACGACCCGGATCAGCACGACGAAGGCGCCGATCAGGATGCCGTAGATCCACTTCCCGAACTCGGTGAACGGCGCGGTGACCGGGTCGGTGACCATGAACACGGTGCCGAAGGCCCAGCCGCCGGCGACCATGTGCCACCAGAACGGCACCGCGAAGTAAGGGTTGGTCGCCGAGCCGATGAAGTTGAACAGGCTCGCCATCGCGATCGTGCCGGCGGCCACGCCAGCCATCAGCCGCCACGAGCCCACGCCGGTGGCGATCAGGATGAAGGCACCGATCAGGCACGCGAGCGCCGAGGTCTCGCCCATCGACCCCTTCTCGAAGCCGACGAAGGCCTGCCACCAGGAGAGGTTGAGGTCGGCGATGGGGCCGGTCGCCTGGCGGATCTGCGCCAGCACCGTGGCCCCGGAGAAGCCGTCGACGGCGAGTTCCGGCGGCACCGCGGTCCATACGCGATCGCCCGAGATCTCGGCCGGGTAGGCGAAGAAGAGGAACGCCCGCGCGGCGAGCGCCACGTTGACGAAGTTCATCCCGGTGCCGCCGAAGACCTCCTTGGCGAAGATCACGCCGAAGCTGATGCCCAGCGCCGCCTGCCACAGCGGCGTGGTCGGCGGAAGGATCAGCGGAAACAGGATGCCGGTGACGAAGAAGCCTTCGTTGATGCCGCCGTGCCCGCGGATGATCGAGAACGCGGCCTCCCACGACAGGCCGACGACCATCGTGACGATGTAGAGCGGGAGGAAGTACAGCGCGCCGTGGACGAGGTTCGCCCAAGTACTGTGCGGCGAGTAGCCGACGCCCAAGAGCCGCAGCACGTCGTGGCGCCAGCCGTCGAGGGAAGCCGCCTTGGCGGGGTCGATGGCGAGGTTCGCCTGCAGGCCGGTGTTGACCATCGCCATCAGCACGCAGGGCAGCGCGGCGATGACGACCAGGATCATCATCCGCTTCAGGTCGATAGCGTCGCGGACGTGCGCGCCGGTCCGGGTGATGTCGGCCGGCGTGTAGAAGAACGTGTCGACCGCCTCGAACAGCGGGTAGAAGCGCGCGAACCGGCCGCCCTTCTCGAAGTGGTGCCCGACGCGGTCGAGCGTGTTGCGCAGCGCCTTCATGCGCGGACCCCCGTCGGAACGTTCACGCGTGCTCCTTCTCGATGTGGTCGAGCATCCGGCGCAGGAGCGGGCCGTACTCGAACTTGCCGGCGCAGACGAAGGTGCACAGCGCGAGGTCCTCCTCGTCGAGCTCGAGCACGCCGAGGGCCTCGGCGCGCTCGACGTCGTTGGTGATGAGCGCGCGCAGCAGGAACGTCGGCAGGATGTCCATCGGCATCACGCTCTCGTAGGCGTCGGTGGGCACCATCGGCCGCGACGCGCCGTGCGCGGTCGTCGTCAGCGCCAGCCGCCGCGACTTCGCCAGCGCCCCGACGACGACGCGCCAGACCGAGAACTTCTCGGTTCCGGGCATGATCCAGCCGAAGAGCTCGCGCTCTCGCGCCTCGGGCAGCACGCTGACCTGCCGGTCGTAGCGGCCGAGGTAGCCGTGCACGGGGCCGGCGGCGATCCTGCCCTCCAGCACCGAGCCCGAGATCACGCGCTGGTCGCCGGCCGCGAGTTCGCCGGCGACGAGCTCGTCGGTCGACGCGCCCAGGCGGGTGCGCAGGAGCCGCGGCCGCCGGGCGCCGGGCCCCGCCAGCGCGATCACGCGCTCGACATCGAGGGTGCCGGTCGCGAGCAGGCGGCCGATCGCGGCGACGTCCTGGTAACCCACGTGCCAGACGCTCTTGTGCTCGTGGACCGGATCGAGGACGTGGATGTGCAGCCCCGCGGTGCCGGCCGGATGCGGGCCGGAAAACTCCTCGACCACGACGCCTGCGCCAGCTTCGCCGGGCAGCGGGCTGCCCGGGGCGCGGCAGACGAAGACCTTGGGCGCAAGGCGCGCCAGCGCGGCGAGGCCGGCGGCGAAATCGGCTTCCCGGCCGGCGAGCACGACCGCGACCTGCGGCGCGTGCGGGCGGGTGTCGAGGGCAGTGACGAAGATCGAGTGCGGCGTCGCGTCGACGGCGGGAACCTTGCTGAACGGCCGGGTGCGCAGCGCCGTCCACAGGCCGGACTCGACCAGCAGCGCGCGGATCGCGTCGGGGGCGAGCTCGGCGGCCGGCTTGCCGCGGTAACTCGCGAACGGAACCTGCGCGTCCGGGCCGTCGTCCGGCGCGACGGCAATCACCAGCGACTGAAAGGCCCTCATCTCGCCGCGGTTGATTGCGGCGACGGTGCCGGCGGCCGGCGCCGTGTACAGCACGCCCGGGGACTTCTTGTCCTCGAACAGCGGCTGCCCGCGCAGCACGCGGTCGCCTTCCTTGACCAGCAGCGTCGGCCGCATGCCGTGGTAGTCGGGGCCCAGCAGGGCCACGCGATCGACCGCGCGCGCCGGCTCGACCGCCTGCACCGGGTCGCCGGCGAGCGGCAGATCGAGACCTTTGTTGATGCGGTGCAAAGCCACAGCACGCACTCCTTGGTAGAGCAACCAGCTTCCCCGCCGCCGCCCGCCGTCGGGCGGTGCGGTCAGTGTCCACTTCGAGCAGGACGAAGGGTAGCCGTTGGCGCCCGGCCCGGGGTTGACCTCGGTCAACGCCCGCGGCTGGACAGTCGCCAGGCGGACGCTTCAGTCGAACGCGTACACCGGGTAGGTCGGATCGTACATCTGCTCGGTGACGTAGGCGAGCAGGTCCGCCGGGCGGGGGACCGCGGCGTGTCCCTGCGCGTAGGCGACCTCGGCGACCGCCGCGGCGATGTACGCGGACACGTCGCGCACCTTGGCGAGCGGGGGATAGAGGCTGCCCTGGTCGAGATCCTGCTGCGAGACCCGGCCGGCCAGCGCGCGCGCCGCCGCCATGAACATCTCGTCGGTGACGCGTCGTGCGCCGACGGCGATGGCGCCCAGGCCCACGCCGGGAAAGATGTACGAGTTGTTGCCCTGGCGCGGCACGAAGGTCTTGCCGTCGTAGGCCACCGGGTCGAACGGGCTGCCTGACGCGTACAGCGCCCGCCCGCCGCTCCACTGGTAAGCCTGCTCGGCCGTGCACTCGGACTTCGACGTCGGGTTGGACAGCGCGAACACGATCGGCCGCGCGTTGAGGCGCGTCATCTCCTCGACGACCTCCTGCGTGAACGTGCCGCCGACCGCGGCGACGCCGATGATCGCGGTGGGCTTCAGCGCCCGGATCGCGCCGATGAAGTCCGCGACCGGCGCGTGGTCGTGCGCGAACCGCAGCTTGTGCTCGGCGAGCCCGGTGCGGCTCTTCACGACCAGTCCCTGCGAGTCCATCAACCAGCAGCGCGTCCGCGCCACCGCGTCGTCGACGCCCTCGGCCCGGATCGCCGCCGCGGTGAGCTCGGCGATGCCGGTCGCCGCCTCGCCCGCGCCGAGGAACAGGACGCGCTGGTCGGCGAGCCGGCCGCCGGTGACGCGCAGCGCCGAGATGAGGCCCGCCAGCGCGACCGCGGCGGTGCCCTGGATGTCGTCGTTGAAGGTGCAGATCTCGTTGCGGTACTTCTTCAGCAGCCGGAACGCGTTGTGGTTGGCGAAATCCTCGAACTGGATGATGACGCCGGGGAACACGTGGCGTGCGGCGTGGATGAACTCGTCGACCAGTTCGTCGTACGGCGCCCCGGTGATCCGTTTCTGTTGCAGGCCGATGTAGAGCGGGTCGTTGAGGAGGCTCTCGTTGTTGGTGCCGACGTCGAGCACCACGGGCAGGCAGTGCGTCGGGTGGATGCCGGCCGCCGCCGTGTACAGCGCGAGCTTGCCGATCGGGATGCCCATGCCGTTGGCGCCGAGGTCGCCGAGGCCGAGGATGCGCTCGCCGTCGGTCACGACGATCATCTTGACGTTGCGCTCGGGCCAGTTGCGCAGCACGTTCTCGAACTGGTGGCGCTCCGTCGCGCTGACGAAGAGGCCCCGCGCACGCTGGAAGATGTGCCCGTACTGCTGGCAGGCAAGGCCGACCGTCGGGGTGTAGATGATCGGCATCATCTCGTCGAGATGGTCGGCGATGACGCGGAAGAACAGCGTCTCGTTGCGGTCGTGCAGCGCGGAGAGGTTGATGTACTTCTCGAGGTTCGACGTCTTGCGGCGGAAGTTCTCCAGCACCCGCGCGACCTGCTCCTCCTGGGTGTTCGGGTGGTGCGGCAGGAGGCCGCGCAGGCCCAGCGCATCGCGCTCGGCCTCGGTGAACGCCGTGCCCTTGTTGAGCGAAGGGTCGCGCAGCAGCGCGGCCCCCTTGGGGAACCACGCCGGGATCATCGTGCTGCCGCCGGGCGCCTTCTTGGTGAACATGCCGCTCCTCCTGGGTGAACCGCGCAATGGAAACGCCGCACCGGCGCGGGAGCCCCGCGGCGGTGCGATCGCAGTGTGACGACGACGGCGGGGCGCTCTAGATGGTCTCGGGGACCATCTTGATCGCGCCGCAGGGGCACTCGGAGACGCAGATGCCGCAGCCCTTGCAGTAGTCGTAGTTGAACTCGAAGCGCTTGCCGGGGCCTAGCTTGATCACCGAGTTGTCCGGGCACACGCCGTAGCAGTTGTCGCACTCGAAGCAATTGCCGCAGGACAGGCACCGGCGCGCCTCGAACAGCGCGTTGGTCTCGTCGAGACCGCTCACCACCTCATCGAAGGTCGACGTCCGGCGCACGATGTCGAGCATCGGCCGCACGGTCTTCGACGCGTCGGTGTAGTACCAGGCATTGAGCTTCTCGAAGTCGGCGAGCTCGTGCTTCGGCGCCGGCTGGTAGGTGCCGCCGGAGAGCCAGGCATCGATGTTGCGGGCCGCCTTCTTGCCGTGGCCGACGGCCACGGTCACCGTCCGCTCCGAGGGTACCATGTCGCCGCCGGCGAAGATGCCGGGGTAGCCGGTCATCATGTTCGGCGAGACCTGCACGGTGCCGTCCTTGATCGCGAGTCCCGGCACGCCCTCGAGCAGCGAAAGGTCGACGTCCTGGCCGAGCGCCAGGACCAGCGAATCGGCCTCGAGCGTCTCGAACTCGCCGGTCGGCTGCGGGAAGCCCTTCTCGTCGAGCTTCATCTTCTCGACGGTCAGCGTGCCCTCGTTGGCCATGTTCTTGATCGTCGACAGCCACTTGATCATCACGCCTTCCTGCAGCGCCTCCTCGACCTCGAAGTCGTGCGCGGGCATCTTCTCGCGGTTGCGCCGGTAGACGATGATCGCCTCGGAGGCGCCCAGCCGCTTGGCGGTGCGGGCGACGTCGAGCGCCGTGTTGCCGCCGCCGTAGATGACGACGCGGCGACCGAGCATCGGCTTTTCCTCGCCTTCCATGTCGCGCAGCACCGACACGGCGTCGAGCATCTTCGCCGCCTCGCCGGCGGGAATGTACGCGCGCTTGGCGATGTGGGCGCCGACGGCGAGGAACGCCGCGTCGAAGCGGCCTTCCTTCATCGTGTCGAGGATGTTGTCGACCTTGCGGTTGTACTCGAACTCGACGCCCAGGTCGGCGATGCGCTTGACCTCGGCGTCGAGCACGTCGCGCGGCAGCCGGTACTTCGGGATGCCGAAGCGCATCATGCCGCCGGCGAGCGGGCCGGCCTCGACGACCTTGACGGCGTGGCCGAGACGGCGCAGGTGGTACGCGGCCGACAGGCCGGACGGGCCGGCGCCGACGACCAGCACGCGCTTGCCGGATTCCTTCGGCGGCGCCGGGAACGTCCAGCCGCGCTTGATCGCCTCGTCGCCCAGGAACCGTTCGACCGAGTTGATGCCGACCGCGGCGTCGAGCTTGCCGCGGTTGCAGCTGTCCTCGCAGGGGTGGTAGCAGACGCGCCCCATCACCGCGGGCAGCGGGTTGTTCTGCGTGAGTTCGCGCCAGGCGGCTTCGTAGTCGCCGCCCTCGGCGTGGAACAGCCAGGCCTGGATGTTCTCGCCCGCGGGGCAGGCGTTGTTGCAGGGCGGCAGGCGGTCGAGGTAGACCGGGCGCGACGTGCGCCACGACCCGGTCTTGTTGGCAAGGCTGGAGCCGACGTCCAGCGTGATGGCAAAGGGCTTATCCATTGACGGGCTCCGTGTCGATGAGACCGAAGGTGCGGATGTTCTTGTCGGCGATCGCCTGAATGTGGTCGAGCCGCGCCTGGTCGGGGTTCTTGCCGAAGAGGTGCGCGAAGCGCTTCTGCAGCAGCAGGTATTCGGTCACGGGGACCTTGTGGCGGATGCGGGTGCGACCGGTGATCTCGCCGTGCTCGGCCTCGAACAGCGGGAAGAGCCCGGACTCGACCGCCATCCGCGCGACCTTGATCGTGTCGGCCGGCGCCGAGCCCCAGCCCAGCGGGCAGGGCACGTGGATGTGGACGTAGCGCGCGCCGTGCATGTTCATCGCCCGCGTCACCTTGAACTCGAGGTCGCGCAGATTGGCGACGCTGGCGGTGGCGACGTAGGGAATGTGGTGCGCCATCGCGATCAGCGGCACGTTCTTGCCGGTGCCGAAGACGTTGCCGGGCTCCTTGCCGACGGCCATCGTCGTCGCGGTGCGCGCGGTCGGCGGCGTGGCGCTGGAGCGCTGGACGCCGGTGTTCATGTACGCCTCGTTGTCGTAGCAGATGTAGAGCACGTCGTCGTTGCGCTCGAACATGCCGGACAGGCAGCCGAAGCCGATGTCGGTGGTCCCGCCGTCGCCGCCCTGGGCGACGACGCGGACGTCGGTGCGTCCGGTCACGCGCATCGCGGCGGCGACGCCGGAGGCGACCGCCGCGGCGTTGCCGAACAGCGAGTGGATCCAGGGGATCTGCCAGGAGGTCTCGGGATACGGCGTCGAGAAGACCTCGAGGCAGCCGGTCGCGTTGACCGCGATCAGCTTGCCCTTGGTGACGCGCATTGCCGCGTCGATCGCGTAGCGCGCGCCCAGCGCCTCGCCGCAGCCCTGGCACGCGCGGTGCCCGGAGTTGAGCGAGTTGGTGCGCTCCATGTTGGCTTGCACCGAGCGCTCGCCCTCGGCGAGCAGCCGGTTGCCGACGGTGAACGTGCCGGTCTGGTAGAACTTGACGGTTTGCATTTCCATGAGTTGCCCCTAACCGATGTTCGAGCTGACGGTGCCGAGCCGCTTGAGGATCGCCTCGGCGGTCGGCCCGGTGCGACGCGACAGGCTCTCGCGCTCGAGCTCGTACGAGACGACGTCGGCGTTGAGGTCGAGGAACGTGACCTGCTCGAGCTCGTCGGCGGCGGCGTCCTCGAACAGCTGGCGCAGCGACGCGCGGGTGATCGCCCGGCCGCCCAGGCCGGCGATGACGGTGTAGCCTTTCAGCTGGATGCCGGACAGCGACTTGCGCACGCCGTCGGACACGATGCCGCCCAGGCCCACGGCAAGGCACTTCTCCAGCACGACGACGCGCTTGGCGTTCTGCAGCGCGTCGCGCAGCGCGGTGAGCGGGAACGGGCGGAACGAGCAGATCGACACCGAGCCGATCGGCGCGCCGGCGGCGCGCATGTCGTCGATGACCTCCTGCACGGTGCCGTTGATCGAACCCAGCGACACGACGATCGTCTCCGCGCCCTCGGTCCGGTACTCACGGATGAGGCCGCCGGAGGCGCGCCCGAAGCGCTTCTCGAACTCGGCCGACAGCTGCGGGATCAGCGTCAGCGCACGCAGCTGCTTGTGGTGCGCGAGGTAGCGGACCTCGGTGAACGCCTCGGGACCGACCATCGCGCCCATCGTGACCGGGTCGGTGGGGTCGAGGATCTGCCGCGGCTCGAACGGCGGCAGGAAGGCGTCGACCTGCTCCTGCGTCGGCACGTCGACGCGGTCGTAGGCGTGGGTCAGGATGAAGCCGTCCATGCACACCATCACCGGGCACGACAGCTCCTCGGCCAGGCGGAATGCCTGGATGTGCAGGTCGAGCGCCTCCTGGTTGGTCTCGGCGAAGAGCTGGATCCAGCCCGCGTCGCGCATCGACATGCTGTCGGAGTGGTCGTTCCAGATGTTGATCGGGGCGCCGATCGCGCGGTTGCCGATGGTCATCACGATCGGCAGCCCGAGCCCGGCGGCGTTGTAGACGGCCTCGGCCATGAACAGCAGGCCCTGGCTCGACGTCGCCGTGTAGGTGCGAGCTCCGGCGGCCGAGGCGCCGATCGCCAGCGACAGCGCGGCGAACTCGCTCTCGACGTTGATGAACTCGCAATTGGCGAGCGTGCCGTCCTTGACCATCTCGCCCACGCCCTCGACGATGTGCGTCTGCGGGGTGATCGGATACGCACAGATGATCTGCGGACGCGACAACGCGATCGCTTCCGCGACGGCGTGCGAACCTTCGACTTGCTTAAGCATGGAGGGCCTCCTGCGCCTGTTTCGCGAATGCGTAGGCTTCCGTGGCCGCAGCGACGTTGGCCTCGGCGATCTTGCCGGGGAACTTCTCGCGCACGGCGAGGATCACCGACTCGAGCTTGATCTCACCGCTGATCGCGGCGAAGCCCGCCAGCAGCGGCACGTTGGGAACCGGCCGGCCGACGTGCTTGATCGCGATCTCGGTCGCCGGCACCGTGCACAGGCGCGACGCCTGGAACCCGCGCACGAAGTCGCCCAGCCCGAGGTCGGCGAAGTTGCGGGTCGAGTTGATGATGATGAACCCGTCGTTGTGCAGGCCCTTGAACAGGTCGACCTGGTAGAGCAGCGTCGGGTCCTGGATGATCAGCGCGTCGGGCTGCATCACCGGCTCGCGCAGCCGGATTTCCTTGTCGTCGATGCGGCAGAACGCCATCACCGGCGCGCCCATGCGCTCGGACCCGAAGCTGGGAAAAGCCTGCGCGAAACGGCCTTCGTCGAACGCGGCCACGGAGAGCAACTCGGCGCCCGATACAACGCCCTGGCCTCCGCGTCCATGAATGCGGACTTGAAACATCCTTTCCTCCTTTGGCAAACCGATCCGGAATGCCGGATCCGGCCCCGAGCGGGACCATTCGCAATGGTCCGCGATAACGCGCCGGCGCCATTGATCGAAATCAAGAGAGACGCTCGGAAGACGTCATAAAATCGCCGAGTCGACTCCACTCGGAAAATTCGTCGATAACCGCACGCCGACAGGGGTTGTTGCGTCGCGCGCCCTGAAGCCAGTGCCGAGCGGGGTTCAATGCGCCTGTTGCGGCGCAGCATATGCAGGCGTGATGATCTGCCTGCGATGCCGTCCGCCTTTCCCCGACCGCACGCGATTCCCAGAAAGAGCACGCCATGGCCCCGATCAAGCAGGAAGACTTCATCACCAGCGTCGCCGACGCCTTCCAGTTCATCAGCTACTACCACCCGGTCGACTACATCAAGGCGTTGCACGCGGCGTGGCAGCGCGAGCAATCGCCGGCGGCCAAGGATGCGATGGCGCAGATCCTCATCAACTCGAGGATGAGCGCCGAGGGCCACCGGCCGATCTGCCAGGACACCGGCATCGCGATCGCGTTCGTGCGCCTCGGCA
The DNA here is from genome assembly GCA_035466885.1 of Casimicrobiaceae bacterium. Taxonomy (GTDB): domain Bacteria; phylum Pseudomonadota; class Gammaproteobacteria; order Burkholderiales; family Casimicrobiaceae; genus CAIWHR01. The sequence goes on along the minus strand of DATIUK010000213.1, from coordinate 322 downwards.
TGGACGCGCGCTGGGACGCGACGCTGACGCTGCAGCAGATGGTCGACGAGGGCGTGCGCCGCGCCTACACCGACAAGGACAACCCGCTGCGCGCGTCGGTGCTGGCCGACCCCGACGGCAAGCGCGCGTCGACCAGGGACAACACGCCGGCCGTCGTCCACGTCGAGATGGTGCAGGGCAGCAAGGTCGACGTCATCGTCGCCGCCAAGGGAGGCGGCTCGGAGAACAAGTCGAAGTTCGCGATGCTGCTGCCAAACGACAGCATCGTCGACTGGGTGCTCTCCGTCGTGCCGACGATGGGAGCCGACTGGTGCCCGCCGGG
>DATIUK010000212.1:0-2485 GCA_035466885.1 Casimicrobiaceae bacterium | reverse complement strand
CAATCTCTGACGACCGCGCCGCGGTCGCCTTGCTTCCTGGAGTCACGATGGGTTTTCTCGCCGATCGCAAGATCCTGATTACCGGCGTGCTGTCCAACCGCTCGATCGCCTACGGCGTGGCGAGGGCCTGCCAGCGCGAGGGCGCGACGCTCGCCTTCACCTACGTCAACGACGACCTCAGGGACCGCGTGGTCAGGATCGCCGCGGAGTTCGGTTCGTGCCCGCTGCTGCGCTGCGACGTCGGCCGCGACGACGACATCGACGCGCTGTTTGCCTCGATCAAGGGCGAGTGGGGCGGACTGGACGGGCTGCTGCACTCGATCGCCTATGCGCCGCGCGAGGCGCTGGGCGGCGACTATCTCGCGACGCTGTCGCGCGAGGCCTTCACGGTGGCGCACGACATCAGCTCGTACAGTTTCGCGGCGCTCGCCAAGGGCGCCCGGCCGCTGATGGCCGGACGTCCCGGTTCGCTGGTGACGCTGTCGTACCTGGGTGCCGTCCGCTCGGTCCCGAACTACAACGTGATGGGCCTCGCCAAGGCGAGCCTCGAAGCCAACGTCCGCTACGTCGCCGCCTGCCTCGGGCCCGAGGGCATCCGCGCCAACGGCATCTCGGCGGGGCCGATCAAGACCCTCGCCGCGGCGGGTATCGGCAACTTCGGCAAGCTCCTGTCGCGGTTCGAAGGCGCGGCGCCGCTGCGGCGCAACATCACCATCGACGAGGTCGGCAACGTCGCTGCCTTCCTGTTCTCCGACCTCGCCAGCGTGATCACCGGTGAGGTGATCTATGCCGACGGCGGGTACTCGACCGTCGCGGTGTCGACCGCCGAGGACTGACCGGGGGAGCCGGGCGCCCGCCGCGCCGGTGACCTGATGGCGCCGCTCACGCGCCGCTTCGACGCCGTCGTCATCGGCGGCGGTCACAACGGCTTGGTCTGCGCCGCATACCTCGCCGCGGCGGGGCAGGACATCTGCGTGTTGGAGCGCCGCCACGTCCTGGGTGGCGCGGCGGTCACCGAGGAGTTCCACCCGGGTTTTCGCAACTCGACCGCGAGCTACACGGTCAGCCTGCTCCATCCCAAGGTCATTCGCGACCTCGACCTCGCGGCGCAGGGCCTCTCCGTCACGCTGCGGCCGTTCTCGAACTTCCTGCCGCTCGCTCCCGTGGCCGAAGGCGGGTTCCTCAAGGTGGGGGGCGGGCTCGCCGCGACGCAGGTCGAGGTCGCGCGCTTCTCCCGTCGCGACGCCGACGCGCTGCCCGGCTATTACGCGATGCTCGACCGCGTCGCCGCGGTGCTGCGCGACCTGCTGCTGGCGACGCCGCCGGCGCTGGTCGGTCCGGAAGCCGGGGTCGGCGGCCTGCTCGACGCGTGGAAGGTCGCGCGCCGCTTCCGCGCGCTCGACCTCGCCGGCCAGCGCGACGTGCTGGATCTCTTCACCAAGAGCGCGGGCGACGTCCTCGACCGCTGGTTCGAGTCGGCGCCGATCAAGGCCGCCTTCGGTTTCGACGCCATCGTCGGCAACTTCGCGAGTCCGTACACGCCCGGATCGGCCTACGTGCTGCTGCACCACGTCTTCGGCGAGGCCAACGGCCAGCCGGGGCAGTGGGGCCATGCCCGCGGCGGCATGGGCGCGATCACGCAGGCGATGGCGCGCACCTGCGCGCAGCGCGGCGTGACGCTGCGCACCGACGCGGCGGTGGCGCGGGTGATCGTCGAGGCGCGGCGCGCCGTGGCCGTCGAGCTTGCCGGCGGCGAGGTGGTCGAGGGCCGGCGCATCGTCGCCAACGTCAATCCGCGCCTGCTGTTCGAAGAGCTCGTGCCGCCTGAAGATCTGGACCCGGACTTCCTCGCCCGCATCCGCGCGTACAGATGCGGGTCGGGAACGTTCCGGATGAACGTCGCGCTGTCCGCGCTGCCCGACTTCACCGCGCTGCCGGGCGCCGACGCGCAGCCGCACCACGCCAGCGGCATCGTGCTCGCCCCGTCGCTCGGCTACATGGAGCGCGCGTTCTTCGATGCGCGTACGCGCGGCTGGTCGGCCGAGCCGGTTGTCGAGATCCTGATTCCCTCGCTCGTCGACGACACGCTGGCGCCCGCGGGCGCCCACGTCGCGAGCCTCTTCTGCCAGCACGTTCACCCCGACCTGGCGTCGGTGCGTCCCGGGGTCGGCTGGGACGACGCGCGCGACGAGGTCGCCGACCTGATGATCGACACGGTCACGCGCTTCGCGCCGAACTTCCGCGCCAGCGTGCTCGGCCGCCGGGCACTGTCGCCGCTGGACCTCGAGCGCGAGTTCGGGCTCGTCGGCGGCGACATCTTCCACGGCGCGCTGACGCTCGACCAGCTCTTCGCCGCGCGGCCGGTGCTCGGGCACGGCAGCTACCGCGCGCCGGTTCAAGGTCTCTATCTGTGCGGGTCGGGCACCCACCCCGGCGGCGGCGTGACCGGCGTGCCCGGGCACAACGCGGCGCGCGAGATCCTGCG
>DATIUK010000211.1:0-7614 GCA_035466885.1 Casimicrobiaceae bacterium | reverse complement strand
GTCTCCGGCCGCGTGGTCGCGACGACCAGCGAACCCGTGCCGTCGGCGAACGGGTAGCGGATCTCCCAGATCCGGCCCTGCTCCTCCTCGCTGTCGACCTCGAGGTCCGACACCGCGGTGCCCAGCGTCGGGTCCCAGTTGACCAGGCGCTTGCCGCGGTAGATGAGACCGTCATCGTGCAGGCGCACGAACGTCTCCAGCACCGCCGCGGAGAGGCCGTCGTCCATCGTGAAGCGCTCGCGCGACCAGTCGCCCGAGGTGCCCATCCGCCGCATCTGCCGGGTGATCGTCGAGCCCGATTCCTCCTTCCACGCCCAGACGCGATCGACGAACGCCTCGCGTCCGAGGTCGTGCCGCGACGTTCCCTCGAGCTTCAGCTGGTTCTCGACGACGATCTGCGTCGCGATGCCGGCGTGGTCGGTGCCGATCTGCCACAGCGTGTTGGCGCCGGTCATCCGATGGTAGCGGATGAGCAGGTCCATGATCGTCTGCTGGAACGCGTGCCCCATGTGCAGCGTGCCGGTGACGTTCGGCGGCGGCAGCTGGATGCAGTAGGCCGGCGCGCCGGGCTTGTAGTCGGGCCGGAAGTAGCCGCGCTCCTCCCAGATCGGGTACCACTTCTCCTCGATGGCGTGCGGCTCGAAGCTCTTGGCGAGTTCCATGGGCGGGGGTGTCCGGTGCCGGCGTGCGGCGGATGACGTGCAAAAGCTTTCGATTATAGCGGACGGGGCACAGTGGCTCCCGGACGCAAGCTCAGAAGCCCAGGTGGCGGGCGACCTGGTAGAACGCGAAGCTCGCCACCCACGCGAGCGCGACCGACCACGCGGTCGACGCGACGGCGAAGCGCAGGCTCTGCGCCTCGGTGCGCAGCGTGGCGACCGTCGACAGGCACGGCGTGTAGATCAGCGTGAAAAGCATGAAGCTGTACGCCTGCACCCAGTCCATGCGGCCCGCGAGGTCCGCGGCAAGCGCCTGGCCCTCGAGCCCGTAGATCACCGCGAACGCGCCGATCAGCACTTCCTTGGCGACGAAGCCGAAGATCAGCGCGACGGTGAGCTGCGCGTCGATGCCCAGCGGCGAGAGCACCGGCTGGAACAGCCCGCCGAGCATCCCGGCGAACGTGTCGGCGCCGCCCGGCGCCGCGCCGGCCGGCAGGTTGGTGAGCAGCCAGATCAGGATCACGCCACCGACGATGAACTTGGTCGCACGGCGCAGGAAGTGGCGGACTTCGTGCCAGGCGCGCAGCGCGATCTGCCGCGCCGTGGGCAGGCGGTACGGCGGCAGCTCGAGGACGAACGGCTCGTCGCTGCGGAAGCGGCCCTTGAAGACGACCGCGGTGACGAGCGCCGCGGCGAAGCTCATCACGTACAGCGAGAAGATCACCCACGGCGCCGCGGCAGGCGAGAAGATGGCCGCGGTCAGGAACAGGAAGACCTGCAGCCGGGCCGAGCACAGCGATACCGGGATGATCATCATCGTGAGCAGGCGCAGGCCGCGCGAGCGCATGATCCGCGTCCCCATCGCCGCCGGCACGTTGCAGCCGAAGCCCATCAGCATCATCACGAAGCTGCGGCCGTCGAGCCCGAGCTTCGCCATCAGCGCGTCGGTGAGGAACGCCGCGCGCGACAGGTATCCGGAGTCCTCGACGACGGCCATGAACAGGAAGAACAGGACGATCAGCGGCACGAACGCCGTCACCGTCGCGAGGCCGCCCCAGACGCCGTCGAGGAGGAAGCCGCGCGCCATCTCCGGCAGTCCGGCGAGTGCCGGTACGAGGGCCGCGCCCCTGAACCAGTCGAAGCCCGCCGCCAGCGCGTCCTGGATCGGCTTGCCCAGCGTGAAGACGCCCTGGAACACGAGCAGCATCAGCGCAAAGAACAGCGGCAGGCCCAGCCACGGGTGCAACAGCAGCCGGTCGATGCGGTCGGTCAGGTGCTCGGGCAGCCGCTCGGGGATGTCCACCGCGGCGGCGAGCGCCGCGGCGGTCTCCGCCTCCAGGCGGTGGTCCTCGGCGAGCCGCTCGCGCACGGCCTGCGGGTCGGCCCGTGGCGCGCGGGCCAGCGCCTGCGCCAGCGCGGCCATCGCCTCGCGCTGACCGTGCCCGTATTTCGCCGACACCAGCAACGCAGGCATGCCGATCGTCGCGCCGAGCGCCGCCGTGTCGATGCGGATGCCGAGCTGCTTCGCCTCGTCGGCCATGTTGAGCAGCACCACGACCGGGATGCCGAGCCGGCCGATCTGCAGCGCGAGCCCGAGCTGGCGGTCGATCTGCGACGCGTTCAGCACCAGGGCGACGAGGTCGACGCGCGCCTCCTCGAGGAACTGCCGGACGAGCCGCTCGTCGCCGGAAAAACCGTGCAGGTCGTAGATGCCCGGCAGGTCGACGATCTCGACCATGTCGGCGCCCAGCAGCACCTTGGTCGCGAGGAGCTCGACGGTGATCCCGGGCCAGTTGCCCACGCGCGCCGACGCGCCGGTGACACGGTTGAAGAACGTCGACTTGCCGGTGTTCGGCATGCCGACCAGCGCGATGCGCTTCATGGCCGCCCCGCGGTCAGCGCGCGACTTCGATCTGCCCGGCCTGGCGGCGACGGAGGATGAGGTCGGTGGTGCCGAGGCGGATGTGCAGCGGCCCGGCGAACCGGCCCTTGCGCACCATCCGGACGCGCTGCCCGATGCGCACGCCCAGTGCCGCGAGCCGGCTGCGCAGCGCCGCGTCGGCGTGGATCGCGGCCACCGTGGCGACGTCACCGGCGGATAGTTCGTGCAGCGGAATCATGATGCCCCAATCGAGAATGATTCGCATTTTCCGCGATTCAGGCACCCGCTGCAACCGTGGAACCTTGATCCGGCGCAAGGAATCGGTTCGGCACGCCGCAAATTTCCCCACGCCACGGTGGCGCGCGGCCGGCGGCGGGCTGCGCGGACCCGCAGCGCATCGCCCCGCCGGCGCCGGCCGCCGTCCCGCGCCGGTCAGAATGCCCCGCGCAAGCCCGCCATCAGCGCCCTCCCCCCAGCCGGCGCGATGTCCTTGAGGCTCGACGTGCTGTAGCGGATGGTCTCGTTCAGCAGGTTGGTGCCCTGGACGAAGGCCTCGAGCTCGATCCCCGGGCCCGTGCGCCAGCGGTAGCTCGCGTTCAGGAACACGTTGGCGTAGCCCGGCGTGGTGGTCTGGAACTGCGGCACGCGATCCTGGCGCGCCGCGAACACGCCGCCTAGCGCGGCGGCGAATCCCTCGCGCTGGTACGCAAGCGACGCCCCGAAGCGCAAGGGCGGGATGTACGGCAGCGGCGCGCCGCTGTCCTCGTCGGTGGCGCGCACGTAGTCCGCCTGCAGCTTCATCGATACCAGGTCGAGATTGTGCTTCCACACCGGAAACGCGACCTGCGCCTCCAGGCCGTAGAAACGCGCCCTGACCCGCCGGTAGTCGAACTGCTCCAGCGGCACGACCTCCTCGCCGGTATCGGGATCGACGATCGGCCCTGGGCCCGCCGCCACGCTGCGATCCTCGGGATTGCGGTAGATCCCCGTCGGGAACAGGCCGATGTAGTTGGAGAAGTTCGCCCAGAACGCGCCCACCGTGCTGGTGACGAATTCGCCCTGCTGCTTCAGCGTCAGGTCGACGGACGTCGACGCGACCTTGCCGAGGCCGCGATCGCCGACCTCGTACTGGTTGGTTGCGACGTGCGCGCCGTCGGCGAACAGCTCTTGCGACGTCGGCGCGCGCTGCGTGTACTGGACGTTGGCGCCGAGGCCCCACTCCCTGCTGAACGAGTGGAAGCTGCCGAGCGACGCGCTCCACGGCGTGAAGCTCACCGAGTCGGCGGGCGCCCCGGTCGCCGCGAACGGCTGCGCGTCGATCTTCACGCTCTCGAGCCGGCCGCCGAACGAGAACTTCCACGCACCCTCTCGCATCTCCTCGTAGACGAAGCCGGCGAGGTTCGCGGTCCGGCTCGAGGGGACGAAGGCCTCTTCGCCGAGCGCCGAGAAGTCGACGCGGGCGGCCTCGACGCCGATCGCGCCCTCGAACGGACCGATCCGGTCGTGCAGGCCCTCGAGGCGGAAGTTCCACCCCGTCGACTCGAACACCGTCCCGGCCGTGCTGCCCTCGTACTCGGTGTGCGAATAGTCGCTGTAGCCGGCCTTCACCCGCAACGCCTTCATGCCGGCGACGATGTCGCGCAACTCGCCGGCGAGGTTCCATGCCTGCTGCTTCAGGTCGATGGTCACATCGGGTTCCGCCACGGTGCCGTAGTTGGTCGTGAACTGGCTGAACGAGACGCCGAGATACCCGTTGCGGTCGAGGAACGCCGTCGCACCGAGGCCGACGTTCTGCGAATCGCCCTGGCTGTTCGGCAGCCTGCCGGTGGGGCCCGGCTCGTCCCGCGCGGCCTGTACGTCGGACGTCCACGCACTGCCCGGAATCCTCAAGTCACGGTTGCGCGTTGCGTAGCCGTCGGCGTGCAACGCGAAGCGCTCGGTCCCGGCGTCGATCCTGGCGCCGCCGGCGTTGAGATCGTTCTGCGAATCGAAGAGATAGCTGGCGGCGCCGCCGACCTCGCGCGCGAGCGGCGCCTGCGCGATGCGGCTGTCGATGGTGTTGACCACGCCGCCGATGGCGTTGCCGCCGTACAGGACGGTGGCCGGCCCGCGCACCACCTCGATGCGTTCGACGGCGAACGGCGACATCGCCACCGCGTGGTCGGGGCTGGCGGACGACGCGTCGAGCAGCCCGAGGCCGTTGCTGAGCAACCGGATATCGAAGCCGCCGAGGCCGCGGATGATCGGCCGACTCGCGTTCGGGCCGAAGTAGGTCGAACTGACGCCCACTTCCTCGGCGAGCGTCTGGCCGAGCGTGGGCTGCTGCTTGAGGAGGAGCTCGCGGCCCTGCAGCACGTTGACCGGGTCGGCGAGTTCGAAGAGGTCGGATCCCAGCGGCGACCCGGTGACGAAGACCGAGGGCAGCGTTTGCACCGGTGAAGGCGCGCCCGGATCCCCGGCGGCCGGCGCCTGGGCCTGCGCGCCGATGGAAAGGGTTGCCGCGATCGCCACGGCAACGCGGGTGAGTCGGAATTGCATGTCGATCTCCTCTGCTGCGCAGCGCGGCTGTGCAGCCTCGTACCGGCGGAACGGGCCCGCCGCCAGCGCCGTTGCCGCAGGCGTGGTCGACGGGGACGAGACGGTCAGGAGGACGACGGGGGCGGTGCGCGCGCGCGGAAGCAGCCGACGTGTGCACGCGCGGGACCCGACGGGCAAGCGGCGAGCACCGGCGCCGCAGCAGGCGACCGGTCGGGGGTGGCCGTGATCGCCACAGGAGGACCCGCGCCCAGCGCCAACGCGTCGATGGCCGCGCAGTGGTGTTCGGACGCCGCGCCTGGGCCGCCCGCAACGTCGATCCAGCCGGCAGAGCTCCCGTGCTCGACCCGGTGGACGAGTCCGATCGCCTGCGTGCCGAAGAGCCCGACGACGATGAATGCCAGCACCAGCCGGCGCATCACGGCGGCAGGCCTGGAAACGAGAACACGGCTGCGTCCGAGTCGATCGCCCAGGGCGGCGTCGCGCGACGGCGACGGCGTCGCGAACGGCGGCGAGCGCGCGATCGATCGACCGCATGCGCGGGGCGTGCGGCGATCGTCGACGGGCAAGCCCCGCAGTGCAACTCGGTTGCATAGAGGCGCGATCATATCGCAACCTCGTTGCAGAGCCAATGCGACACGCGAGCCGGTCGGGTCGCCTGCCGACGCTCGCCGGGCCCCTTGGCCGCGCGCGAGGTCTCGGGCCCTTGCCGGCCGGGGCGGCGCTACTTGGTGGGTGCGGGCAGCCGCAGCACCGACGCCGGGGGCATCGGCGATGTCGCCGCGGACGGCGCGCCGGCGGCCGGAGCAGCAGCCGCAGGACCCAGCGACTCGGCGTCGGCAAGCCGGTAGAGGACGCCGGAGGGGTCGTCCTTCAGGACGGTGAAGCGCCCTTCGACGACGATGGGCTCGAGGCCGTACTTGACCGCGGTCTTCGCCTCCACCTCGACCACCGCGTCCGGACCGGCCGGCAGGCAGAACGAGCAGTGCGGCGGCACCGCAGTCAGCAGGAAGCGCTTCTGCTTGTCGCCCATGTCCAGCGGAATGATGAAGCCCTGGACCTTCACGGTCTTGCGGTCGAGCGAGAGGATGTCCTTCGAGAACTCGGGAACGATCTTGCCGCCCTGCTTGACCGGCTGCACCTGGGCGAGCGTGCGCCAGCTCACGACCCCGGCCCGCTCGGGCAGCAGCGTGGCGCTGTAGTCGTTGGCGCTCGGGAGCCCGCCGGACGGAATCCCGGTCGTGTACGCGCCGACGTCAGCTGCGGCTGCGACAGCCAGCGCGGAAGCGAAAGCGAGAGCGAGGATCCGGCGCATCGGTTCACCCTTCGGAGAGGATGGCGGCGACATCGAGTCGGTACGCGCGCCAGGCGGGCAAGGCTGCAGCGATTATACCGGCACCCAGTGCAAGGGCGACGACCCACAGCTCCTCGGCACGCCACTTCGCCGCACCGGCCGCCAGCGCTGCAGCCTCGGGCAACCAGACGCCCAGCGTGGCCGCGACCGCGTGCGCCGCGGCGAGCCCGAGCGCCAGCGCCAATGCGGTAAGGCCGACACTCTCCATGAGCAGCACGCCGACGATCCGTCCGCGCGACGCGCCCAGCGCGCGCATGATCGCGAGGTCGCGCCGCCGCTCGTCCAGCGCCTGCGTCAGCGCGACGAACAGCCCCAGCGCCGAAGCGGCGATCAGCAGCAGCGCAAAGCCGCGCACGACCTCGATGCCGACGCCGAACACGCTGAACAGGCGCGCCGACTCGTAGGCGGGCGCCGCCGCCTGCAGCACCGTCTGGCTGTTGATCGCGCGCGGCAGGCTCGCCGCCGCGAGCGGGCTCTTGTACTTCACCAGCGCCAGCGTCACTTCGCGCGCCGGGCTCGCGGCCTCTGCGCCCGTCTCGGCGGCCGCGCCGGGTTCGTCGTGGTGCTCCGCGTGGCCGTGCGCGTCGTGGACCGCCCACACGCTGTCGATCCCGGTCAGCACCAGGCGGTCGACGACGGCCCCGGTCGGGGCCAGCACGCCGACGACGCGGTAGACAGCCTCCTCGTGGTCGCCGCCGCCCTCGGCGAGGCCGTGCGAGCCGGCGAAGCGGCTGCCGACCCCCAACCCGGTCCGGCGCGCGACTTCGCTGCCCAGCACGGCTTCGAGCGGTGCGCTCCACAGCGCGCCGTCACGCAGCGTTGCGCCGTAGTGGGCGACGAATGCCGGTACCGTGCCGACAATCCGGTAACCGTGGAAGCTGTCGCCGAGTGCCAGCGGGATCACCTCCCGCACCAGCGGGTCGCGGGCGAGTTCCTCGACCGCCGCAAGCGGAATGTTCCCCGGCGGCACGTCCGCGTGGTAGACGCCCGCCAGCACGATCGACAGCGGCGAGCCCTTGGCGCCGACGACGAGGTCGATGCCCGCGGCCTCGCGCTGCATCCGCTCCTCGAGCTCGCCGGCGACGAGCAGCACCAGCGTGATCGTCGCGACCCCGACGGCGAGCAGCAGCACGTTGAGGAACGTCGCCAGCGGTCGCCGCCGGGCGTAGGCGAAGGCGAGCGTC
>DATIUK010000210.1:0-5597 GCA_035466885.1 Casimicrobiaceae bacterium | reverse complement strand
TGAGCTTGGCCTGGTCCTCGAACTTGCTTCCGGTCTCGATGCGCTCCCTGATGCGCTCGATCTTGACCTTGGCTTCGCTCTCCGACGTGGTCTCGCTGACCTTGACCAGGATGTGCTGCGCTCGCGTCTGCTCGACGACCGTCGGCGCGTCCTTGCTGCGCGTCTCCTCCAGCTTGACGATGTGGAAGCCACTCGCCGAGCGGAGCACGCCGGAGGTCTCGCCGGGCTTCAGCTGGCGCACCGGCTCGACGAACACCGTCGGCATCCGTGCCGCGGGCCGCCAACCCAGGCTGCCGCCCTGCAGCGCGTCGGGCGCATCCGAGAACCCCGCGGCGACCTGGGCGAAATCGGTTCCGTCCCGCACGCGCTTCAGCGCCTCTTCGGCGCGCTTCCTCCGCGCGTCGATCTGGTCGGGCGTCGCCTGCTCCGGCACGACCACCAGGACGTGCGACAGGCGGAACTCCATGTCGCCGCCGCTTTGCGATGCCAGCGTGGCGAGCAGGTTGTCGACCTCCGCCTCGGTGACCATGATCCGCGCCTCGACCTCGCGGTCGCGCAGGCGCGCCATGATGATCTCGTTGCGCAGGCTCTCGCGGTACTTGGCGTAGGTCAGGCCCTCGCGCTCGACCATCCGGCGGAACTCGTCGACGGTGACCTTGTTGTCCTGGGCGATGCGCTGGATCGCGCGCTCGACCTGCAGGTCGTCGACGCGCACCCCGGTCTCCTTCGCGTACTGCAGCAGCACCCGCTCGGTGATGATCCGGTCGAGGACCTGCTTCTCGAGGACGTCGGGCGCGGGCGGCGCGACCTTCTGCGCCGCCAGCTGGCGCAGCACGTCCTTGCGCTGCTCGTCGACCTCCCACTGCGTGATCGCCTCGTCATTGACGACGGCGATGACGCGGTCGAGCGGGACGACGCGCTCGAGCGAGGTCGGCGCGGTCGGGCGGGACGCGGATGCGCCACCCGGGGCCGGCCGCACGGCGGACGGCGTCTGCGGCGCCCTTGCGCCGGACGGGGCCGTCGCCGGCCGCGTGGCCGAAGGCGCGGGCGGCGAGCCAGGCAGCGACAGCTGCGCCGACGCGGTCGAGATCAACAGGGCGGCGAGCGGGACGGCCAGTACGCAGGCGCAATGCAATGAGGTCGGAACGGCTTTCATGGCGAACCTCAGAAATCGTTGAAGTCAGCGCCGCGCTCGAGCTGTGAGCCGGCGGATTCGTTCAGCTTCTGGTAACCGGGAACCGTGCGCCGCAGGAGATCGAGCGGGTTGGTTCCGATGCGGGCGAAGCCGGACAGCTCGAGCTGCGCGTAGATCGACGTCGACGTCGTGTCCAGGGTGGTCGTCAGCCGCTGGCCGACGATCCGCAGCGCCCAGCAGTCGCCATTGTACTCGACGCCCCCGACCGCCTCCAGCGTCTTGCTGTCGGCCATGGAGTAGTTCCAGCGTGCGATGACCGACCAGTTGCCGCCGACCGGCCACTGGGTCGAGACGTCGAACTGCTTGAGGAACGTCGCGCCGCCGGCCGGGTCCACCGCATTGCGCGTGTAGGTGTAGGTCCCGTTGAGCGCGCGGCCCGGCGATGGCGTGTAGCGGGCGCCGAAGTTGAGACGCTCGGTCTGGCTGGAGTCGAGGTTGACCTGCCACAGGCCCGCGATCGACCACGTGCTGGACAGCCGGCCCTCGGCGCCCAGCAGGAGGTCGGACGACGACGAGGAGCGCGGCGCCTCGTTGCTCAGCGTCAGCTGCTGGTCGCTGAAGTAGAACCGCTGCCCTATGGCGACGCGCAGGAGCTCCTCGCTGCTGGCGGCGGAGAGGAACCGGGAACTCACGGCCAGCGTGAGCTGGTTGGCGTCGCCGATCCGGTCGTAACCCAGGTACCGGTTCTCGGTGAACAGCTGCGGGAAGTTGAAGTCGTCCAGTGCGCTGTCGAAATTCGGCAGCGTCCGCTGGTCCTTGTACGGAATGTAGGCGTAGTACGCGCGGGGCTCCAGCGTCTGCACGATCTCGCGGCCGAAGAAGCTGTCCTGCCGCTCGAAGTAGATCCCGGCGTCGAGGCTCGCGATTGGAAGCGTGACCGTCGGCGTCGTCGTGCCCTCGCGCGCCTGCGCCAGCGAGTAGTAGCGGGCGTTCACGCCGCCCTTCGCCTTGAAGAACCACCAGGGGCCGCTGCGCGACCAGGCGATGGTCGGGTACGCGTACACCCGGTCGCCCTCGACCCGCTTCGGCTGGCGGAAGCTCGCGTATTCGGTGGTCAGCCCGAAGTCGAATCCGCCCCACTCGAGGTCGTTGACGTTCAGCAGCAGCTGCGGCACGCGGTTGTAAGGCTGCGCCTCCGGCGGCGCCCCGGGGACCAGCGACTGGTAGGTCTGCGCCCGCGCGAGCAGCGAGTAGGGTCCGCGCGACCAGGCGAGCCCTCCCTCGCGCGGCAGAGCGCTCTGCGAGGTCAGCGCAACGCTGGCGGAGAGGTCCGAGAAATAGGTGGAGTCGGACACCGCATTGAGGTTGAGGTACCCCGACAGCCCGGGCAGCTGCGGGAAGGCCTGGTTGTGTTTCCAGGAAATGAGATAGCGGTCGGTCCCGGTCTGCTTGTCGTCGTAGAGGTACGCACCGTTGAGCTCGCCCGACCACTGGGGATCGAGATAGCGGAACTGCCCGCCGAGCTGCAGCCCGCGCTTGCTCATGAAGCGGGGGACGAGCGTCGCGTCGTAGTCCGGCGCGAGATTGAGGTAGTACGGCGTCGCCAGTTCGAATCCGCGGCTCACCGACGAACCCAGGATCGGCGTCAGGAACCCGCTCTTGCGCTCCCCGGACAGAGGGAACTCGATCCACGGCGTGTAGCCGATGGGCATGCCGAGGAAGTGCAGCGTCGCATTGCGGCCGGTGCCGACCTTGCGCGTCTGGTCGAGGTCCATCTGCTCGAGCGCGATGAACCAGTCCTCGCGCGAGGCGGCGCAGGTCGTGTAGCGGGCGTCGGTGACCTCGTAGCGATCCGGTCCCGCGAACTGGAGGTCGGCGGCCGAGCCGCGCGCACCGTTCTGGCCGAAATAGAAGTGCGCGTCGCGAAAGAACCCGATCTCGGTGTCGCGCTTGAAGCGGAACTCCGGGCCGGTCACCCAGTCGATGCCCTGGCGCAGGACGACCGAGCCCTTGCCCCAGATCTCGTCGGACAGGACGTCGTAGCGCAGCCAGTCGGCGCGGATCGTCTGCGTCCGGGTGCGCAGCTCGACCCCGCCTTCGGCCTCGAAGTATTGCTCGGAGACCCCCTCGATGCGGTCGGCCCGGACGAACACCGGGCTGTCGTCGGGCTCGGCCGCCGGCGCCTTCTTCGCCCCCCGCGACGCGTCGACGCCGGGCAGCAGGCCCGCCCGCGCGCTCGGGGACGGCGGGGCGAGCCGGTCGGCCGATCGCAACGCCGGCACGGGCAGCGCGTCATTCGCGGCCGGCTGCGCCGGCACCGCGGCAGCCGCCAGTGCCGCCAGGATCGCGACAATGCCCGACAACGCTCGTCGGGGTGCGCGCATCGGCATGATCCGTGGCCGGCGGCGTTGCGATTCAGCAGGCGGCGTTCGACGCATGCCGGTGCCGGCGGGAAGCGAAATGCGACATCGGATCCTGCACTCCTTGGTGTCTCTCGTTGCCGGCCGCGCTGCCCCGGCAGGTCGCCGGCAGCCTGCTAGAATTCGCCATTCTATCGCGCCCGCGGCGGGTGGCCCGGCGCCGCCGCCGTCCGGCGCGTTGCCCGCTGCCGCCGGGCCGCCCCTCCAGCCGACATGGACTCCCCCGCCGCCGCCTTGCCCGCCGACGCCCGCCTCGACCTCCTCGCCGCCTGGACGCGCGAAACGCTCGGCACGGACGCGTTCGCGATCGCGCCGGCATCCGCCGACGCGAGCTTCCGCCGCTACTTCCGCGTCGCGCCGGATGGCGCGCACGCGTTCGCCGCGCACCCCACGCTGATCGTCATGGACGCGCCGCCGCCGATGGAGAACTGCGCGCCGTTCGTCCACATCGCCCGACTGCTCGACGGCGCAGGCGTCCACGCGCCGCAGGTGCTCGCCGCGGACCTCGGCCGCGGGTTCCTGCTCCTCACCGACCTCGGCCAGCGCACCTACCTCGCCGCGCTCGACGCGACGTCGGCGAACGGGCTCTACACCGACGCGATCGACGCGCTGGTGCGCTGGCAGTGCGCGACGCGCGAAGGCGAGCTGCCGGCCTACGACGAGGCGCTGCTCGCGCGCGAACTCGCACTCTTCCCCGACTGGTACGTCGGTCGCCACCTCGCGTGCACGCTGACCGCGGCGCAAGGCGTCGCGCTGCAGGCCGTGTTCCGCCTGCTGCTGGACAACAACCTCGCGCAGCCGCGGGTCTTCGTCCACCGCGACTACCATTCGCGCAACCTGATGGTCTGCGAGCGCAACCCGGGCGTGCTCGACTTCCAGGATGCCGTGATCGGTCCCGTGACCTACGACCTCGTCTCGCTGCTGCGCGACGCCTACGTGAGCTGGGACGAGGAGCGCGAGATCGACTGGGCGATCCGCTACTGGGAGCGCGCGCGCCGGGCCGGCCTGCCGGTGGCCGCGGACTTCGGCAGCTTCTGGCGCGACTTCGAGTGGATGGGCGTGCAGCGTCAGCTCAAGGTGCTCGGGATCTTCGCACGCCTCGCCCACCGCGACGGCAAGCGGGGCTATCTCGACGACATGCCGCGGGTGATGGCGTACCTGCGGCGCGCCTCCACGCGCTACGGGGCGCTGGCGCCGCTGCTGCAGCTCCTCGACGCACTCGAGGACCGCGCTCCCGCGGTCGGCGGCGCGTCCTGAAGGCGACCGAACCATGGCCTTCGGCGCGATGATCCTCGCGGCCGGCCGCGGCGAGCGCATGCGGCCGCTCACCGACACCTGCCCGAAGCCGCTGCTCGCGGCGGGAGGCAGGCCGCTCATCGCCTGGCAGATCGAGGCGCTGCGCGACGCGGGCTTCCACGACATCGTGATCAACGCCGCGCACCTCGCGCCGCGGCTCGTCGAAGCGCTCGGCGACGGCCGGGCGCTGGGCGTGCGCATCGCCTGGTCGATCGAGCCCGAGCCGCTGGAGACCGCCGGCGGCATCGCGACCGCTTCGCCGCTCCTGCCCGCCGGACCCGCGCTCGTCCTCGCCGGCGACGTCTGGAGCCGCTTCGACTACGCATCGCTGCTGCCGCGAATGCACGCGATGGCCGTCGGCGCCGAGGGACCGCGCGTGCACCTCGTGATGGTGCCCAACCCGGCGTTCCACCCCGGCGGCGATTTCGCGCTGCGCGACGGCCGCCTGCGGGACGAGGGCGAGCCGCGGCTCACCTTCGGCAGCATCGGCGTCTACGACACCGCGCTCTTCCGCGAACTTCCGCGCGGCGCCTGGCTCAAACTGCGGCCGCTGCTCACGCAGTGGATCGCCGCCGGCATCGTGTCCGGCGAACGCTACGACGGGCCGTGGGCCAACGTCGGCACGCCCGACGACCTCGACCACCTCGACGCAACGCTGCGCAACGCCGCGACCCGACCCAAGGACCTCCAATGACCCCGCCTGCCGCCGCCAACCCGCTGCTAGACTTCACCGGCCTGCCACGCTT
>DATIUK010000209.1:0-8256 GCA_035466885.1 Casimicrobiaceae bacterium | reverse complement strand
GGGGCTGCTCGCCGCCATCGCGGCGGCGGCGCCGCTGGTCGGCGAGGGCGCGCCGGCGGCGACCGACGACACGGCACGGGACCTCGCGGCGGCGTGGGCGACGCTCACCGCCGCCTCGGCATCGGCCGCCCCCGAGACCGTCGGCCAGGAGTACGACGAGCTCTTCGTCGGCGTCGGCAAGAGCGAGGTCAACCTGCACGCCAGTCACTGGCTGACCGGGTTCATGATGGAACGGCCGTTGGCCGAGCTGCGCGACACGCTCGCCCGGCTCGGCCTCGCGCGCCGTCCCGGCGTGTCGCTGGTCGAGGACCACCTGTCGGCGGTCTGCGAAACGATGCGGATCCTGGTCGGCGGACAGGGTGACCGTCCGCCGGCGCCGCTTGCCGAGCAGCGATCGTTCTTCGACCGCCATCTCGCCCCCTGGGCCTTCTCGTGCTGCACTGCAATAAGTAATTGTTCGCTTGCGGATTATTACCGTGGCGTTGCACAATTCACCAGTTGCTTCCTGGCGCTCGAACGTGACTCGTTCGCCATGGAATGATCATTAGACGTCACGACGCACCACATTCTGGAGGCCTGCATGCGCACCTCATCGCGTAGCGATCGCCCGGTCGCGACCCCCGCGGACTCGTCTTCGCCCCACACCGACCTCAAGCGGCGCCGCTTCCTGCTGGGCCTCGGGGTCGGCGGAGCCGGAGCGGTAACGGCGGTCGCCGGTGCGCTGCCCTCCATCGCGGCGGCCGAGCCCATCGCCCCCGCAGTCGAACACGGCGGCAATGGTTACCGCGAGACCGAGCACGTCCGCGACTATTACCGCACGGCCAAGCTCTAGGAGGAGGAAGGATCATGCTGCTCACCAAGAAGAGTGAAGGTGTCGTTGCAGCCGGTCCGCGTCTTCGCCGCCTCGGGGGAAGCACGCTTCCCACGATGGACCGGCGGACGTTTTTGCGCCGTTCCGGGCTCGTCGCCGGGGCGGGTGCGTTCGCGAGCCAGCTGCCGTTCGGCAGCATCGCGCCGGCCGAAGCCGCGGCCGAGGGGCAGGGCGGCGGCAAGACCGAGGTCAAGCGGACCATCTGTTCGCACTGCTCGGTCGGCTGCGCCGTCGACGCCATCGTCGAGAACGGCGTCTGGACCCGGCAGGAGCCGGTCTTCGATTCGCCCTTGAACCTCGGCGCCCACTGCGCCAAGGGCGCCTCGATCCGCGAGCACGGCCACGGCGAGTACCGGCTGAAGGCGCCGATGAAGCTCGTCAACGGCAAGTACCAGAAGATCAGCTGGGAGCAGGCGATCGCGGAAGTCGGCGACAAGCTCCTCGCGCTGCGCAAGGAATCCGGCCCCGACGCGGTGTTCTGGATCGGCAGCTCGAAGTTTTCCAACGAGCAGGCCTACCTGCACCGCAAGTTCGTCTCGTTCTGGGGGACGAACAACTGCGACCACCAGGCGCGGATCTGCCACTCGACGACGGTCGCCGGCGTAGCCAACACCTGGGGCTACGGCGCGATGACCAACTCGTACAACGACATGCAGAAGACCAAGTGCGCGCTCTACATCGGCTCGAATGCCGCCGAAGCGCACCCGGTGTCGATGATGCACATGCTGCACGGCAAGGAGACCGGCGCCAAGATGATCGTCGTCGATCCGCGCTTCACGCGGACCGCGGCCAAGGCGGACGAATTCATCCGCCTGCGCTCGGGCGGCGACATCCCGTTCCTGTTCGGGATGATGCACCACATCTTCAAGAACGGCTGGGAGGACAAGAAGTACCTCGGCGACCGCGTGTTCGGGATGGAGAAGGTCAGGGAGGAAGTGCTGGCGAAGTGGACGCCCGACAAGGTCGAGGAGGCCTGCGGCGTGCCCGAGGCGCAGGTCTTCAAGGCCGCCGAGATGATGGCCAAGAACCGGCCCTCGACGATCGTCTGGTGCATGGGCCAGACGCAGCACTCGATCGGCAACGCGATGGTCCGCGCGTCGTGCCTGCTGCAGCTGGCACTTGGCAACGTCGGCGTCTCCGGCGGCGGCACCAACATCTTCCGCGGCCACGACAACGTGCAGGGCGCGACCGACGTCGGCCCGAACCCCGACTCGCTTCCCGGCTACTACGGCCTCGCCGCCGGGTCCTGGCGCCACTGGGCCGCGGTCTGGGGCGTCGACTACGAGTGGATCAAGAAGCAGTTCGCCCCGAACATGATGGAGAAGCCGGGGATGACGCTGTCGCGCTGGATCGACGGCGTGATGGAGAAGAACGAGCTCATCGACCAGGACTCCAACCTGCGCGCGCTGGTCTACTGGGGCCACGCGCCCAACAGCCAGACCCGGGGCAAGGAGATGGTCGAGGCGATGAAGAAGCTCGACCTCCTGGTCGTGATCGACCCGTACCCGTCGGCGACGGCGGCGATGGCGGCGATGGCGCGCAAGGATGGCGTCTACCTGCTGCCGGCGGCCACGCAGTTCGAGAATTCCGGCTCGATCACCGCGTCGAACCGCTCGATCCAGTGGCGCGAGCGCGTCATCGCCCCGCTGTTCGAGTCGCAGACCGATCACGCGATCATGTACGCGTTCGCCAAGAAGTTCGGTTTCGACAAGGAGCTCGTCAAGAACTTCAAGATCGTCAAGCCGACCGAAGGCAAGTTCGAGGAGCCCGAGAACGAGTCGATCCTGCGCGAGATCAACAAGGGGACGTGGACGATCGGCATGTCCGGCCACTCGCCCGAGCGGCTCAAGCTGCACATGAAGCACATGAACACCTTCGACGTGAAGACGCTGCGCGCGAAGGGCGGGCCCTGCGACGGCGAGTACTTCGGGCTGCCGTGGCCCTGCTACGGGACTCCCGAGCTCAAGCATCCGGGCTCGCCGAACCTCTACGACAATTCGGTCGCGATGATGGACGGCGGCGGCTGCTTCCGCGCCAACTTCGGCGTCGAGCGCGACGGCCAGACGCTGCTGGCCGAGGACGGCTCGTTCCCGAAGGGCGGCGACCTCACCACCGGCTACCCGGAGCTCGATCACGTGCTCCTCAAGAAGCTGGGCTGGTGGGACGAGCTCACCGACGAGGAGAAGAAGGCCGCCGAGGGCAAGAACTGGAAGACCGACCTTTCCGGCGGGATGATCCGCGTGTTCATGAAGAACCACGGCAATCACCCGTTCGGCAACGCGAAGGCGCGCGCGGTCGTCTGGAACTTCCCCGACCCGATCCCGCAGCACCGCGAGCCGATCTACTCGACGCGTCCCGACCTCGTCGCCAAGTACCCGACGCACGACGACAGGAAGTCGTTCTGGCGCCTGCCCACGCTGTACAAGAGCGTCCAGGAGAAGAACAAGGACATCGTCAAGGAGTACCCGCTGGTGCTGACCAGCGGCCGCCTGGTCGAGTACGAGGGCGGCGGCGAGGAGACCCGGTCGAATCCCTGGCTCGCCGAGCTGCAGCAGAACTCGTTCGTCGAGATCAATCCCAAGGACGCCAACGACCGCGGGATCCGCGACGGCGAGATGGTCTGGCTGGGCACCCCGACCGGCGCCAAGATCAAGGTCATGGCGATGGTCACCGAGCGGGTCGGGCCCGGCGTCTCGTTCATGCCCTACCACTTCTCCGGCGTCTGGCAGGGCAAGGACATGCTCGAGTACTACCCGGACGGCGCGCACCCGATCATCCGCGGCGAAGCGGTCAACACCGCGACGACCTACGGCTACGACTCGGTGACGATGATGCAGGAAACCAAGACCACGGTCTGCCAGATCGCCAGGGCCTGACGGCGCAGCGTACACAGAGGAGAAGAGCGATGGCCAGGATGAAGTTTCTCTGCGACGCCGAGCGCTGCATCGAGTGCAACGGCTGCGTGACCGCGTGCAAGCAGGAGCACGACGTGCCGTGGGGCGTGAACCGCCGGCGGGTGGTCACGATCAACGACGGCGTCCCCGGCGAGCGGTCGATCTCGGTCGCCTGCATGCACTGCTCGGACGCGCCGTGCATGGCGGTCTGCCCGGTCGACTGCTTCTACAAGAGCGAGGAAGGCGTCGTCCTGCACGACAAGGACCTGTGCATCGGCTGCGGCTACTGCTTCTACGCCTGCCCGTTCGGCGCGCCGCAGTTCCCGCAGGCCGGCGCGTTCGGCGTGCGCGGCAAGATGGACAAGTGCACGTTCTGCTCGGGCGGCCCCGAGCCGAACAACAGTGCCGCGGAGTTCAAGAAGTACGGACGCAACCGGCTGGCCGAGGGCAAGCTGCCGGCCTGCGCCGAGATGTGCGCGACCAAGGCGCTGCTCGCCGGCGACGGCGACGTGCTGGCCGACATCTACCGCGAGCGGGTCACCATGCGCGGCAAGGGAGCCGAGGTCTGGGGGTGGGGTACCGCATACGGCCCGCCGGGAGCGAAGCCCGCGGCGCCCGCAGGAGCGAAATCATGATCAGGACCATCGCCACCGCCGCCGTCGGCGCGGTCATCGCCTTCGGGCTCGCCGGCTGCGGGGAACGCCCGCAGGTGATCGAGTACAAGCAGGGCAAGTACCAGGGCAAGGCCGACACCCAGCCCTACGACTCGGCGACCTTCAAGGGCGACAAGGCCGAATGGGAGCGCGTCATCAAGAACCGCAACCAGAACCAGAACGAGTACAAGCGCACCAGCTGATCTTCCGGGGAGCCACGATGGCAAGCAATGCG
The DNA here is from genome assembly GCA_035466885.1 of Casimicrobiaceae bacterium. GTDB lineage: Bacteria > Pseudomonadota > Gammaproteobacteria > Burkholderiales > Casimicrobiaceae > CAIWHR01. The sequence goes on along the minus strand of DATIUK010000209.1, from coordinate 3,603 downwards.
TTGAAACGGGCGGCGGGCGTGCTCCTCGCTGCGCTGGTACTCGGCGCGGCCGCGGTCGGCCAGGCGCAGCAGTCGCCGTCCGCGATCGCGCAGTCGCAGTCGCCGGCAGTCAACCCGCAGGAGGCCGACCTCGCCCGCGCGCAGGCGGCGCAGCAGCAGAAGCAGCCGCTCAACAACCAGCCGGTGTGGAAGGAGGTGCGCTCGGGGCTGCCGCAGACGACGAGCCTGCCCGGACGCGAGACCAACGTGCTGATCCAGTCGCAGGGACAGACCTGGCGCGCGGCGCGGGTCACCGTGTCGACCGCGCTGGGCTTGGTCATCGCCGGACTCGTCGCGGTGCTGTTCGCGTACTACTTCTGGCGCGGGACGATCGAGCTCCACGGTCGGCCGACCGGTCGGGTGATCGAACGGTTCTCGCCGGCGAGGCGCTTCGCCCACTGGGCGATGGGGCTCACCTTCGTCGCGCTGGCGATCACCGGGCTCATCATCACCTTCGGCAAATCGCTGCTGCTGCCGCTGATCGGCGCGACGCTGTTTTCCTGGCTTGCAGCGCTCGCCAAGAGCGTCCACAACTTCACCGGGCCGGTGTTCTCGGTCGCGCTGGTGATCTTCATCGTCATGTACGTCAAGGACAACCTGCCCAAGGCGCACGACGTGCAGTGGATGCTGAAGTTCGGCGGCATGCTCGACCGCAGCGGCGGCAGCGAAGTGCCCTCGGGCAAGTTCAACGCCGGCGAGAAGGGCCTGTTCTGGTCGCTGGTGGTCCTCGCCTCGCTGGTTCTGGTCGTCAGCGGCTACGTCCTCAATTTCCCGAACTTCAACCAGACGCGCGAGACGATGCAGCTCGCCAACATCGTCCACATGATCGCGGGGCTGCTCGCCGTCGCGATGGCCTGCGTGCACATCTACATGGGGACGGTCGGCATGCGCGGCGCGTACCAGGCGATGCGCACCGGCTACGTCGACGAGACCTGGGCGAAGGAGCACCACGAGTACTGGTACAACGACGTGATGTCGGGCAAGGTGCCGCGTGGCAGCGAGCCCGAGCCGCAGGCGCTGCCGCAGGGCAGGGCGGCATGATCAACGACCGACGGAGAACCTCGAACATGACGACACTGCGCGCTTTGATCGCCGCCGGGCTGGTGCTGGGGTGCTTCGGCGCGGCCGTAGCCAAGCTGCCGCCGCCGCCGCCGCCCACCGACGCGCAGAAGGCGGCAGCCGAGGAGAAGAAGGCCAAGGACGCCGCCGCCGCGGAGGTCGCGAAGGCCCAGCAGGCGAAGGCCGAAGACCGGGTCGCGGCGCGGTACTTTGCCGAGGCCAAGGCCAAGGGCAAGGCGGTGCCGGCACCGCAGATAGCGGCGACGTCGGCGCCGGTCGCCGCCGCGCCGGCGGCGAAAGCGGCCCCGGCCCCGAGCGCGAAGGCCGCCCCGGCGAAGAAATAGGCCGCCTGCGTCGACGATCGAAAACGGGGGCGGCTGCCCCCGTTTTCGTCTGGGCCTCGCGCCGGCCTACTCGCCCGGCGAGACGTCCAGCGCGCCGACCATCGCCTTGACCTCCTCGGGCCGCACGCGCAGCAGGTCGGCGATGCGCGCGTAGTCGTCGGGCAGCGCCGCGTCGGTCCAGCCGTCGGCCGAATGGCGGGCGAGGTCGACTGCGAGCATCACGTTGCGCACGCGCGGTTCGTTGTTGCAGGCGTCGTCCATCAGCTTCAGCAGGAGCTCCGGCAGGACCCACATGCGGGCGAGCCCGGCCTGCAGGTCGGCCAGCGCCACGCCGAACACCGCCTCCTGCGCGGCGCGGCTGCGCAGCGTGCTGTCCTGCAGCTGCCGGCGGCGGACGTCGAGCATCCGGTCGGGCGCGAAGCACCACATCAGGAGCTCGGCAAGATCGTGCAGCAGCGCCGCGATCCGGATGTCCTCGTAGTGCAGGTCGACGCGCTGCGCCGCCCACTCGGTTGCGAACGCGGCGGCGCGCCGCGAGCGGCGCACGACGCGCAGGAGACCGGCGAGCGCATCGATGTTCCCCCGCAGCAGGTCCTCGACGATCGGCCGGGCGGGAATCTGCTCGAAGAACGGGTTCATCCCCAGCATCATCAGCGCCTGCTCGACCTGGACGATCTCGCCGCTGCCGCTTCGGCTGCGCAGGCGCTGGAACCGGTTCAGGAGCTTGACCGTCATCATTGGGTCGCGCTTGATCACCTGGGCGATGCTGCGCGTGTCGAGGCTGGCCACGTCCTCGCGGAGCGCCGCGAGCTCGCGTGCAGTCTGCTTGAGCACCGGGATCTCGGCCGCACCGAGGAACTCGAGCCACCGGTCGAGGCCCATCATCGCTTCGGTCATCGCGTTCGCACCCTGCCTGCGCCCTCTCGCCGTCACGGCAACCGGGTTGCCGCCGGCCGCCGCAGCTGCGGGGAAGGCGGGGCGCAGGCAATACCGGCTGCCGGCGCGAATCCCGGTACGCATTCAATATCGACATCGGCGCCGGTTTCTTGATCCAGCGCCGTGGCCCGCTCGGGGTGTTGCCGGGATCGGGTACGATTGCGCTTCGCCGCCCGTGAACCCGGCGGGCCGCGCGCGCCGCCGGGCCCGCGTCCGGGCGCCCCCTCTCGCGCTCCCGAACAGGCTCGACGATGATCAGGACTCTTTTCCTTGCGTGCTGCACGATGCTGGCGACGACCTCGATGGCAGCAGACAACCTGAAGGCTTTCCCCCCGGCCGAGCCCGGAATGACCCGCTACGTGATCGACCTGCCGGCGCTGCCGGATGATTCGGCAGCGAAGGTCGAGCTGGTCGTCGGCAAGACCGTGCCGCTCGACGAACACAACCGGTATTTCCTCGGTGGGCGGATCGAGACGGAAGCGATTCCCGGGTGGGGGTTCGACCGTTACGTGGTGCGCAGCCTCGGACCCGTCGCCGGTACGCTGATGGCCGTCGATCCGGCCGCGCCCAAGGTCGATCGCTTCGTCGCGCTGGGCGGCGAGCCCTTGCTCCTGCGCTACAACAGCCGGCTGCCGCTCGTCGTCTACGTACCGGACGCCGCCGAGGTCCGCTATCGCGTGTGGCGCGCCGACCCGGCAACCACGCCGGCGCCGCGCGGCTAGGGCCGCTGGCGCGGGCTGGCGCGCGGCAGGCGGGTCCTAATCCACCCCGCGCACGACCGCGATGTTCGCGGTCGCCGCGCCGGCGCGCATGCTGGCGAGGCGCTGGTACTCGGGCGAGCGATACCACCGCAACAGGTCCTCTTCGGCGGGAAACCGGATCACGACGGTGCGCTTCGCCGGCCAGTGCCCCTCCAGCGTCGTCGGACTCTCGTCCACGGCGAGGACCTCGCCGTTGTAGGGGGCAAAGGCGGCGTCAAAGCCGTCGAGGTAACGCTCGTAGCCGGCCGGGTCGTGGATGTCGATGAGGGCGATGAAGTAGCAGCTCATGAGCGGGGTCGCGGTTGGTGGTCCGGTGCGCCGGGCGGCATCGCCGCGGTTTTGCACCGGCGCCGGCATGCGCAGGTGTTGCGGCGACAGGTGGACGGTGAAGTTTGATCCGGTGTTTGCCCGGATGTCGAGCCCGACCCCGATCGCGAGCGTCGTCGATCCCTTGGGCACTGCAT
>DATIUK010000208.1:0-6717 GCA_035466885.1 Casimicrobiaceae bacterium | reverse complement strand
GCGAGCGCAAGGCCGTCGACATCGACGTCACCGTCGGCCGGCGGCCGAAGGCGCAGCCGTAGTTAGGGTGGGCTGCTCGGCTGCAACTCTACCGCCGCATCGACCCTGACCCGCATCGACCCTGACCTTGAGATGGGTCTTGCCATGAGGTAGTATAAAAGCGCTACCTGAGGAGGATTGCCATGGCAACGGTCCCCACCAGTCTCAAGATGCCGGAGAGTCTGAAAGAGCGTATCGCGCGCCTCGCCGACCAGACGGGCGAGTCCGCCCACGCCCTTACGCTGCGTCTGCTGGGCGAACGCGTGACCGCTGCGGAACGGCGCCTGCGATTCCATGACGAGGGCAAAGCGGCAGTGGCCGACATGCATGCGTCAGGCAAGGGCTATGCTGCGGCGGACGTGCACAGCTACCTAGAGGCGCGAGTTGCCGGCAAGCCAGCACGCCGGCCCAAGCCAGTCCAATGGCGCAAGTAGTCTATGGCAGCGCCGCCCTTGAGGACTTGGCCGGCATTGTCGACTTCCTGCTCGAAAACGCACCGGACCGCGCGCGTATTGCGGTCGCCCGCATACGGAGTGCGGTCGAGGCGTTGCAGCAGCATCCCCATCTTGGCCGTCGAGTCGACGACGGGCTCCGCGAGCTGGTCATTTCCTATGGTGCAACTGGCTACCTTGCGCTCTATGAGTTCGACGAGGCGAACGACACCGTTCTCGTCGCCCGCGTTCGCCATCAGCGCGAAGCCGGGTACGACGACGAGTAGGCGGCGCAGGGGGCCTCCCTCGTCGGCGCCATCTCGCGGACTCAGCCTAAAGCGGCGGGGAAATCAAGCTAACCTGGGATCGGCCGCCCCGCTTTTCATAGGGGCAATGCGCCTTCTGAGGCGCACCAAAGTAAGCCCTCGCACCAACCGCAGGGTCCGCCGCTATTTCATCAATTGGGGTCAGAGCCGCAATTCGACGGCGTGGCGTCGCATTACGGCTCTGACCCCAATTGGGCTTCCGCCGGCGCCGGGGGCACGACGAAGCGCGCGAGCAACATGCCGAGCTCGTAGAGCAGCCACAGCGGGATCGCGAGCAGCAGCTGCGAGATCACGTCCGGCGGCGTGAAGATCGCGCCGATGACGAACGCGCCGACGATCACGTAGGAACGGACCGACTTCAGCTGCGCGAGCGTCACCACGCGCAGGCGCACCAGCACGATGACGATCACCGGCGTCTCGAAGGTGACGCCGAAGGCGATGAACATCGTCAGCACGAACGACAGGTACTTGTCGATGTCGGTCATCATCTGCACGCCGGCCGGTGCGTAGCCGGCGAAGAAGCCGAACGCCACCGGGAACACGACGTAGTAGGCGAAGGCCATCCCGATCAGGAAGAACGCGAAGCTCGACAGGATCACCGGCGCGGCCAGCTTCTTCTCGTGCTGGTAGAGGCCGGGGGCGACGAACGCCCACATCTGCCAGAGCACGTAGGGCAGCGCCACGACGAAGGCCGCCATCAGCGTCACCTTGAGCGGCACCAGGAAAGTGCCGGTGACGTCGGTGGCGATCATCGTCGCTCCCGCCGGCAGCACCTTGATCAGCGGCGCCGCCAGCAGCGCGTAGATGTCCTTGGCGAACGGGAACAGGCAGAGCAGGATCACGACGACGGCGATGATCGCGCGCAGCAGCCGGTCGCGCAGCTCGATCAGGTGCGAGATGAAGGTCTCCTGCGCGGAGCCTTCGGTCGGCGTCGGGGTCTCGGCCATCGTGAGCGGCGCGCGGGATCAGCCGCGGTCGAAGCCCGGCAGCGAAGCCTGCCGCGGCGGCTCGGCCGGCGTCTCGGCCGGGGCCCGCCGGGCCTGGGACGCGGTCGGTGCGGTCGGCGCCGGTGCGGGCGGCGCAGGCGGCGCGCTGACGGCCGGCGGCGGCCCGGCGTCGGTCGGCGTCGACGCGGGCAGCGGCGCGGGCGTCGAATCGACGGCCGTCGCGCTCAACTCCGACTCGACGTTGCGCACGCCGGTCTCCACGTCGCGCGCAGCAGCGCTCACCGAGGTCTCGATGTCGCGCGCGGCGTTCTGCACCTGCGTCTGCAGCTTGCGCAGTTCCTCGAGCTCCATCTCCCGGCTGATGTCGGCCTTGACGTCGCTGACGTAGCGCTGCAGCCGGCCGAAGAGGTGACCGAGCGTGCGCGCGGTCTTCGGCAGCTTCTCGGGGCCGATGACGATCAGCGCCACGACGCCGATGACGACGAGTTCGGTGAATCCGATGTCGAACATGGTACGAGGCAGGTGTCGGGAACGGGCGCCGCGCCGCAGGCGGCAACGGCATCCGGCGAGGGCGGGCGGACGCCGGACGGCGCCGGACGGGCGCCTAGGACTTGGCCGCCGTCTCCTTCTTGACCTCGCCTTCGATGGTCTTGCCGGCGATCTGCTGCGCCGGGCCATCGCCCGCGGTCTTGGTCGCGTCGGCCTCGGCGTTGGCGGTGCCCATCCCCTCCTTGAAGCCCTTGACCGCGCCGCCCAGGTCCTGCCCGATGTTGCGCAGCTTCTTGGTGCCGAAGATCAGGACCACGACGACCAGGACGATCAGCCAGTGCCAGATGCTCATTGAACCCATGGTGGACTCCTTGCGCTATGCGTAGTGTTGGTCAGTGCCGCGGCAGCATCGGGCCCAGCGGATCCGGCCCGCCAAGAACGTGGATGTGGACGTGCTTGACGTCCTGCCGCCCGATGCGGCCGGTGTTGATGATCGTCCGGTAGCCGTCCGGCGACCCGTTGTCCCGCGCGAGGCGTCCGGTGAGCGCCAGCATCCTGCCCAGCACCGCGGCATCCGCCTCGCCGGCATCGGCCAGCGACGCGATGTGGCGCCGGGGGATGACCAGGAGGTGCAGCGGCGTCAGCGGTGCGATGTCGTGGAACGCCAGCACGTCGTCGTCCTCGTAGACCTTCTTCGCGGGAATCTCGCCGCGGGCGATTTTGCAGAAAATGCAGTCCTGCACGTCGTTCACTCCTCGTTGCCGGCGCTCGGCCGCCCGGCGTGCGCGGCGATCCGCGCGTCGATCGCCGTCTTCAGCGCGTCGGCATCATCGCTGCCGATGACCACCGGCCGCTCGCGCCGCAGTTCGAGGCGCACGGCGTCGCGCCCGGACACATTGTATAGCCATCCGGCCGGCGTCCAGTGCAGACCCCAGCCCCAACGCAGCCGCGTGCGCATGCGATCGCAGCGAACGAGATCCGCGATCGGCAGCGTCCGCCGGAACAGGCCGACGCCGAACCGCAGGCGCACCGCGCGGGCGTCGACCTCGACGGTCAGCCAGCCGAACAGCGCCAGCGCGAGCCCCAGCAGCGCGGCCAGCAGTGCCGGGGTCCAGGCCGGCGCGCGCATCGCCCCCTCGGGCAGCCACAGCAGGACGCCGATCGCCGCGGCCGAACCGACCGCGGTCGCCACGCCGATCGTCCAGCCCACCTGGGTGTGCCGGTAGGTGGCCACGGGACGTTCAGCGCCGCGCGGCCTTTTCCGCGTGCCCGGAGACGCCCTCGCGCCGCTGCAGCTCGCGCCGCACGTCCTCGGGGCCCAGGCCGTGTCGCACCAGCAGCACCAGGCAGTGGAACCACAGGTCGGCGACCTCGGCGACGATGCGGAGTCTATCACCGTCCTTCCCGGCCATGACCGCCTCGGTCGCCTCCTCCCCGATCTTCTTCAGGATGGCGTCGTCGCCCTTGGCGAACAGCGCGGCAACGTAGGACGATGCCGGATCGGCACCGCGGCGCGAGGCGATGGTCGCCGCGACGCGGGCGAGGACGTCATCGTCCATGGGGCGGCTCCCGGTTCGCGCCGTAGATGACGGCCGGATCCTTCAGCACCGGATCGGTCGCCACCCAGTGCCCGTCGTCGTAGCGCAGGAAGAAGCAGCTCTCCCGCCCCGTGTGGCAGGCGATGCCGCCCACCTGCTCGACCTCGACCAGCACGGCGTCGCCGTCGCAGTCGAGGCGAAGCTCGCGCACGCGCTGCGCGTGGCCGGAGGTCTCGCCCTTGGACCAGAGCTGGCCGCGGGAGCGCGACCAGTAGTGCACGCGGCCCGAGGCCACGGTCAGGCGCAGCGCCTCGCGGTTCATCCAGGCGAGGGTGAGCACCCGGCGCGTCGTCGCGTCCTGGGCGATGGCCGGCACCAGGCCGCTGTCCGGATCCCAGCGCACGGCGTCCAGCCAGTCGGCGGTGGCGTTGAGGATCATTCGCGGATCTCGATGCCGGCGGCGGCGAGCGCGGCCTTGGCCTGCCCGATGGTGAACTCGCCGTAATGGAAGATCGATGCCGCCAGCACCGCGTCGGCGCCGCCCTCGCGGATGCCGTCGACCAGGTCCTGCAGCGAGCCGACGCCGCCGGAGGCGATCACCGGGACGTCGACGGCATCGACGATCGCGCGCGTCAGCTCGAGATCGAAGCCGGTGCGCGCGCCGTCGCGGTCCATGCTGGTCAGCAGGATCTCGCCGGCGCCGCGCGCTACGACCTCGCGCGCCCACTCGACGGCGTCCATGCCGGTCGGCGTGCGGCCGCCGTGGGTGTAGACCTCCCAGGCCTCGGGCGCCGACTGCTTGGCGTCGATCGCGGCGACGATGCACTGCGCGCCGTAGCGGCCGGCGGCTTCCTCGAACAGGCCCGGGTGGCGCACGCCCGCGGTGTTGATGCTGACCTTGTCGGCGCCGGCGTTGAGCAACGCGCGGATGTCCTCGACCGAGTTGACGCCGCCGCCCACCGTCAGCGGGATGAACACCTGGTCGGCGACCGCCTCGATCATCTGGTAGAGCAGGCCCCGGGTCTCGATGCTGGCGCGGATGTCGAGAAAGGCGAGCTCGTCGGCGCCCTGTTCGTCGTAGCGCCGCGCGACTTCGACCGGATCGCCCGCGTCGCGCAGGTTGACGAAGTTGATGCCCTTGACGACGCGGCCGGCGGCCACGTCGAGGCAGGGAATGATGCGCTTGGCGAGACCCATGGCTGGCGACGCGGCGGCCGGAGCCGGCCTACGGCGTGCCGGCGGCGAGGCGCGCGGCGGTGCGGTAGTCGATCTTGCCTTCGTAGAGCGCGCGGCCGGCGATGGCGCCGATGATGCCGTCCTTCTCGTACGGCAGCAGGTCCTCGATGTCCTTCAGCGAACCCACGCCGCCCGATGCGATCACCGGGATCGTGAGCGCCCGCGCGAGCTTGACCGTCGCCTCGACGTTGATGCCGGTCAGCATGCCGTCGCGGCCGATGTCGGTGTAGATGATCGCCTCGACGCCGTAGTCCTGGAACTTGTGCCCGAGGTCGATGACGTCGTGGCCGGTCATCTTCGACCAGCCGTCGGTCGCGACCTTGCCGTCGCGCGCGTCCAGGCCGACGATGATGTGGCCGGGGAAGGCGTAGCAGGCGTCGTGCAGGAAACCCGGGTTCTTGACCGCCGCGGTGCCGATGACGACGTAGGTGATCCCGTCGTCGAGGTAGCGCTCGATGGTGTCGAGGTCGCGGATGCCGCCGCCCAGCTGCACCGGGATCTCCTCGCCGATCACGCTCACGATCTCGCGGATCGTGTGCTCGTTCTTGGGCACGCCGGCGACCGCGCCGTTGAGGTCGACGAGGTGCAGCCGCTGGGCTCCCTGCTCCAGCCAGTGCTGCGCCATCGCGGCGGGGTCCTCGGAGAAGACCGTCGCCGTGTGCATCTCGCCCTGCCTCAGGCGGACGCAGAGGCCGTCCTTGATGTCGATCGCGGGAATGATCTGCATGGCGGCGGGTCGGTGGCGGTGGGTGGGCGTTGCGGACTCGGGCGTCGCTGGCGCGGGATCGCCGCGCGCGAACGCGCCGCGATCAGTCGTGTCCGTTCCAGGCGACGAAGTTGGCGAGCAGCCGGAGACCGGCGTGGTGGCTCTTTTCCGGATGGAATTGGGTCGCAAAGATATTAGCCCGCGCAATCGCGCAAGTAAACGCTGCCGGATAGTCGGTCGTCCCCGCGATTACCGCAGGGTCTTCCGGGTCCGGGTGGAAGCTGTGCGCGAAATAGAACCGCGTTCCGTCGGCGATGCCTTCCCACAGCGGATGGCGCCGCGCCTGCCGCACCGGGCTCCAGCCCATGTGCGGCACCTTGAGCCGTTCGCCCGAAGGCAGCTCCATCGCCGCATCGCGGAAGCGGATCACGCCGCCGCCGAGCAGGCCGAGGCCGCGGGTCGGGCCCTCCTCGCTCGACTCGAACAGCATCTGCAGGCCGAGGCAGATGCCGAGGAACGGCCGCGTCGACGCGGCCTCCAGCACCACCTCGGCGAGCCCGCTCGCGTCGAGGCAGCGCATGCAGTCGGGCATTGCGCTCTGCCCCGGCAGCACCACGCGGTCGGCGGCGCGGATCTCCTGCGGGTCGGCGGTCACGACGATGCGTGCGTCCGGCGCGACGTGCGCCAGCGCCTTCGCCACCGAGCGCAGGTTGCCCATTCCGTAGTCGACGACGGCGATGTCAGGCATCAGGAGTCAGGTATCAGGTATCAGAAAGAATGATGGTTCGTTGGCGCATCGGAGGACGGTATGGACTTCTGATCCCTGATACCTGACCTCGGATACCTGGCAGCGCTAGAGCGTCCCCTTGGTCGACGGAATCGCGGTCCCCGCGCGCGGATCGCGGGCCAGCGCCATCCGCAGCGCGCGCGCGAACGCCTTGAACACCGTCTCGGCCTGGTGGTGCGCGTTGTCGCCGCGCAGGTTGTCGACGTGGAGCGTCACCA
>DATIUK010000207.1:0-5360 GCA_035466885.1 Casimicrobiaceae bacterium | reverse complement strand
TGATCGATCCGCCGCGCGCCGAGGTGATCGACGCCATCCGCGCCTGCCACCGAGCCGGCATCACGGTCAAGATGATCACCGGCGACCACAAGGGCACCGCCCAGGCCATTGGTGAACAGCTGGGCATCGCCAGGCACGGCGCCAAGGCCGTGACCGGCGTCCAGCTCGCCGAGATGGACGAAGCCGCCATGCGCGAGATCGTGAAGGACCACAACGTCTTCGCCCGCGTGGCCCCCGAGCACAAGCTGGGCCTCGTGCGCGCGCTGCAGGACAACGGCCAGGTGACGGCGATGACCGGCGACGGGGTGAACGACGCGCCCGCGCTGAAGCAGTCGAACATCGGCGTGGCGATGGGTATCACCGGCACCTCGGTCTCCAAGGAAGCCGCCGACATCGTGCTCACGGACGACAACTTCGCCTCCATCGCCGCGGCGGTGGAAGAAGGCCGCCGCGTCTACGATAACCTCATCAAATCGCTGGCGTTCGTGCTGCCCACCAACCTCGGCCTCGCGTTGATCCTGATCTATGCGGTCGCGTTCTTCCCGCTGGTCGATAAGACCGTCGACGGCCAGGTGGTGAAGGACCTGCTGCTGCCGATGCTGCCGACCCAGCTCCTCTGGATCAACCTGGTCGCCGCCGTGACCCTTGCCCTGCCGCTTGCCTTCGAGGCGAAGGAGCCGGACGTGATGAACCGCCCGCCGCGCGACCCGAGGGAGCCGGTGCTGAACAAGTTCGTGGTGTTCCGCACCGTTCTGGCGGCCACCCTCATGACCGCCGGCGCCGTGGGCCTCTTCCTCTGGCAGTACGAACAGGAGATGGCTGCCCGCGTGAGCACCGGTCTGACCGAACCCCAGATCGTGAGCGAGGCGCAGACGATGGCGGTCACCACGGTGATCATGTTCCAGGTCTTCTACATGCTGAGCTGCCGCTCGCTGAAGGACTCGGTCTTCAAGATCGGCTTCTTCAGCAACAAGACGGTGTTCATCGGCATCGGCGCGGTCCTGGCCCTGCAAGCGCTGTTCATCTACGCCCCGCCGATGCAGGCGATCTTCTCCACTTTCCCGCTGACCGCGCAGTCGCTCCTGTACAGCGCGCTGGCCGGCGCGATCATCCTGCCGGTGATCTCAGTGGAGAAGTTGATCCGCAATCGACGACGCGCCTGAGCCGGTCCATGGGCAAGGCAGCGCTGGTCGCCAGCTGCGTCAGGATCCTCCTGATCACCGGTCGAACCAGGATCGCCGCGATCTCGATGGGCTGCCAGCCCCATTCGACGACTCAATTGCCAGTTTGCAGCCTTAGCATGCTTTGATGTAGCCTTGTTTCCCGGCAATGACTCCCGCCGAAGTGGTAGGATCCGCGACTCTTCCGAGACCTAGGGCGTCTGCCCGCTTTCGCGCAGGCGCCTCGCACGCCGTTCCCCCGCGCGTCGCCCTTCCTGCGGGCCGTGCTGCCCCTGCGGCCCGTGATCCGCGCCATCTTCCGAGGTTGAACTTACGATGCCGAACTTCATCGCCGCGCTGTGCGCCGTAGTCCTGAGCCTGCTGGGCTTTCTTCCGGGCGGCCTCGGGTCCGCCGGTTTCGACACTGCCCGTAATGCCGCGCTCGCCGTCGTGACGATCTTTCTCGCCTGGCAGGCCTACGCGCTGCTGCGCCAGCGGGCGTCCCCGCCGGCCAGCGCGACACCCGCGTCCGGAGCGGCCGAGAAGGCCCCGGCGCAGCCCGCCGCGCCCAGGCCGTCTGCAAGCGCGGCGCCGACCGCAGCCCCAGGGCCCATCCCCGCTGCCGGCGGCGACGCGCTGATCCTGCTCTCGCTGCTGCAGGAGCGCGGCCGCTTCCTCGACTTTGTCGCCGAGGACATCAGTGCGTACAGCGATGCCCAGGTCGCCGCGGCGTCCCGCGTCGTGCACCAGGGGTGCAAGGCGGTGATCAACGAGTGCCTGGCGCTTGCCCCCGCTCACCCGGGCGCGGAAGGCGACCGGATCACCGTCGATCCCGCGGCCGATCCCAACCGGTATCGCCTGCAGGGCAAGCTCGCGCAGCAGCCGCCCTACAGCGGTGTCGTCGTCCATCGCGGCTGGAAGACGACCCGGCTCGCGCTGCCGCGTCACACCCGTCCGATCGACCCCGTCGGCGAGAACATCGTCGCGCCCGTCGACGTCGAGGTCCGCTGACGCCGCCGGCGTCCGGCGCCCCGACTTCCCCCGCCGCAACCCGCACGTTCGCAAGGCCCCGCCATGACCCGCAAGCTGAGCCTCGGCATCGACCTCGGCACGTCGAACTCCTGCCTGTCCTTGTGCGCCGTCGACGGCGGACCGGCACAAACCGTCCCCGTCACGCAGATCCTGGCACCCGCGGTCATCGGCGAAAAGCCCTTGCTGCCCTCGGTGCTCTACCTGCCGGCGCCTGGTGAGTACGCCGAGGGCAGCTTCACCCTGCCGTGGAACGATGCCGACGCCCGGGGCTCGATCGTCGGCAGCTTTGCCCGCGAGCGGGGGGCGACGGTGCCCGACCGGGTCGTGAGCTCGGCGAAGTCGTGGCTGTGCAACCCCGACGTCGACCGCCGCGCGCCGATCCTGCCCTGGCAATCGGAGCTGGGCGACGCGAAGCTGTCGCCGTTCGAAGCCACACGCCGCTACCTCGCCCACCTGCGGCACGCGGCGGAAGCCCACCTCGCAGGGCGCGACGACGGCGCCACGCTCGCAGACTGCCAGATCGTGCTCACCGTCCCGGCGTCGTTCGACGAGGTCGCGCGCACGCTGACACACGAGGCCGCGCTCGCGGTGGGCCTGTCCGAGGTCACGCTGCTGGAGGAGCCGCAGGCGGCGTTCTACGCCTGGATCAACCAGTCGGCCCATGCGCCGGGTGCTGCGCCGTGGACCGACGAGGTGGTGCCGGGCGACCTCGTCCTGGTCTGCGACATCGGCGGCGGCACTGCGGACTTCAGCCTGATCGCCGTCGCGGCGGCGCCCGCCGGACTGTCGAAGAACCTCGAATTGCACCGCGTCGCCGTCGGCGAGCACATCCTGCTCGGCGGCGACAACATGGACCTGGCGCTCGCCTACCACCTGCGCGGCAAGCTCGAGGAGGCCGGGCACGAGCTCGATGCCTGGCAGTTCCAGGCACTGGTGCACGCCACGCGCGAGGCCAAGGAAAAGCTGCTCGGCAACGACGCGCTCGCCGAGACGCAGGTCGCCGTCCCGTCGCGCGGATCCAGCCTGTTCGCCAAGACCGTGGCGACGACGCTCGCGCGCGACGACGTGGTGGCGATCCTGACCGAAGGCTATTTCCCCGTCACCGCCGCCAGCGACTTGCCGGCGCCGCGCAAATCGGTCGGGCTGCAGGAGTACGGCCTCGACTATGCGACCGAGCCCGCCGTCAGCCGCCACCTCGCGCGGTTCCTGCGGCGCGCGCTCGAGAACGTGCGCTCCGACGCCGACCTAGCGGCCCGGGTCGGCGCCGCGGCCGCCTCCGCTCCGGTGGAACTGCTGCGACCCACGGCGGTCCTGTTCAACGGCGGCGTGTTCGAGGCGCCGAGCTTTCGCGCCCGCGTCGTCGAACTGCTGCGCGCCTGGTTCGGCGCCGACCACGCGCTGAAGGAGCTGCAGAGTGCGGGGCTCGACATCGCGGTGTCCCGGGGTGCCGCCTATTTCGGCGCGGTGCGCGCGTCGGGCAAGGGCATCGCGATCCAGGCCGGTACGTCCCGCTCGTACTACCTCGGGCTCGAGAGCCCGGCGCCGGCGGTTCCGGGCTATGTGCCGCCGGTCAAGGGTGTGTGCGTCGTGCCCCAGGGCACGAAGGAGGGCACCGAGCTCGAGCTCCCCGACCGCGAGTTCGGCCTGGTCACCGGCGAGGCGGTTGAGTTCCGTTTCTTCGCTTCCGCGGTGCGGGCGGGTGACCGCGTCGGCACCCTCGTCGCCGACGCGCGGAAGACGCTCGACGAATTGCCCGGCCTCTCGGTCACGCTGCCGCCGCTGGCGGACGGCACGGGCCAGGTCGTCCAGGTGACGCTGAACCCGCGCGTCACCGAGGTCGGAACCCTGGAGCTGTGGCTGCACCACAAGCAGTCCGAGAAGCGGTGGAAGCTCGACTTCAACCTGCGCGCCGGCGAGTAGTCCTGGTTGAGCGCAACCAAGCCGTGCTCCGTCGCGACCAAGGGTTGAGCGGCCCGGGTTTCGCGGCACGCAATCCGGGTCGCGGATCGGGCTGTGTGGCGGGATCGTGCGTCGCGCCCGGGAGCCGGGGATGACGGCGCCCCGCTACGCCATCGGCATCGACCTCGGAACGACCAACTGCACGCTGGCCTGGGTCGACCTCGCCGACGGCGCCGCGCCGGTCCGGGTGCTGGAGATCCCGCAGCTAGACACCCCGCGGACGATCCGTTCGAGCGCCCTGCTCCCGTCGTTCTTCTGCTATGCGACGCCGGGCGAGATCGCCGACGGGCAACTCGATCCGATCACGGCGTTGCCGCTCGAGGAACCCTCCGGATATTTCATCGGGACGCTGGCCCGCGAGCGCATCGGCGGTCAACCGGGCCGGGTGATCCACTCGGCCAAGTCGTGGCTCGCGCACGCGGGCATCGACCGCGAGGCGCGCCTCCTGCCCTTCGGCTCGGATGAGATCCCGCCCGAGCTCAAGCTCTCGCCGGCGGAGGCGAGCTCGGCCTATCTCGGCTATTTGCGGACGGCGTGGAACCATGCCGTCGCGAACGGCGACCCGGCGCTTGCGCTCGAAGCGCAGCGGGTCGTCATCACCGTTCCCGCCTCGTTCGACGAAGCGGCGCAGGCGCTGACGCGCGAGGCGGCGCGGCTGGCGTGCTACCCCGCTACGGTCCGCCTGCTGGAGGAGCCGCAGGCCGCGTTCTACGCCTGGCTCGACCACGCCGCCGGCGATCCCGAGGGCACGAAGGCACTGGCGGCGCTCGGAGAGCGGCAGGGGACGATCCTCGTCTGCGACATCGGCGGCGGCACCACCGACTTCAGCCTGTTCCGCGCCCGCCCCGCGGGCCTGGCCGGCGGGCCGCCGGTGATCGAGCGGATCGCGACCGGCGACCACCTGCTGCTCGGCGGCGACAACATCGACCTCGCACTGGCGCACGCGCTGGAGCGCAAGCTGAAACCCGACTCCGACGAACGGCTGGCGCGGCGGCAGTGGGGCCACCTGTTGCCGCAGGCGCGGCAACTCAAGGAGACGGTACTGGCGGCCGCGCAGGCCACGGGCGATGCCGGCCCGCCGCTGCACGTCGCGGTCCCCGGCGAAGGCGCCGCGCTGTTCGCCGCCTCGCTCGACGCCGAGATCACCCCCGCCGAGGTCCGCGCGATCGTGCACGACGGCTTCTTCCCGCTGACGGCGGTCGAAGAACT
>DATIUK010000206.1:0-1798 GCA_035466885.1 Casimicrobiaceae bacterium | reverse complement strand
GCTCGACCGGCAGCGACGGCGCCCCCGCCCGGGGCGCCGTTTTTTTCGCCCCCCCGAAAGCGCGACGCCAAGGGCCGGACGCGACGACAAAGGCGGGAACGGGGTTCCCGTAACCGCGCACCCTCGCTACCATGGGCGGGTTTGCCCACCCCCGGAGGTCCGCCGCTTGGACATCTTTCTGCAGCAAATGGTCAACGGCCTTACGCTGGGCAGCGTCTACGCGGTCGTCGCGCTCGGCTACACGATGGTCTACGGGATCATCCAGCTCATCAACTTCGCGCACGGCGAGGTCGTGATGATCGGGGCGATGGTCGCGTTCACGGTGATCACGACGCTCGCCGGCGCCGGCACCGGGCTCCCCCCGCTGGCGATCGTGCTCGCCGGCGTGCTGGTCGCCGTGCCCGCCTGCATGGCGGTCGGCTACACGCTGGAGCGGGTCGCCTACCGCCCGTTGCGCAAGGCGCCGCGGCTCGCGCCGCTGATCACCGCGATCGGGCTGTCGATCATCCTGCAGAACCTCGCGATGATCGTCTGGAGCCGCAACCCGATGCCCTTCCCGCAGCTCGTCACCGTCACGCCGCTCCACTTCACCGGCAATCCCGACGGCGCGACGATCACCAATGTCCAGATCGCGATCATCGTGACCTCGGTGCTGATGATGGCCGGCCTCCTCGGGCTCGTCTACCGAACCAAGCTCGGGATCGCCATGCGCGCCACTGCGCAGAACCAGGAGGTCGCCGGCCTGATGGGCATCAACATCAACACGGTGATCGCTCTCACCTTCGTCATCGGCGCCGCACTCGCGGCGGTTGCCGGCGTCATGGTCGGGACGTACTACGGCATCGCGCAGTACCAGATGGGCTTCCTGCTCGGCCTCAAGGCCTTCTCGGCGGCGGTCCTGGGCGGGATCGGCAACCTCGGCGGCGCGATGCTGGGTGGCCTGCTGCTGGGCGTGATCGAGGCGCTGGGCGCGGGCTACGTCGGCGACATCACCAACCTCTGCCAGCTCGCGAGCTGGTCGGACGCCATCGCCGCCCGCTGCGCGACCGATCCGAACCTCACGCTGTTCGGCAGCAACTACCAGGACGTGTTCGCGTTCCTGGTGCTGATCGCGGTGCTCGTCTTCCGGCCGTCGGGCCTCTTGGGCGAACGCGTCAGCGACCGCGCCTGACCACGGAGCCGCCGCCATGTCCGCCGCCCTCCACCCGCTGTTCGACTTCCGCAAGAACCCGCGCGCCGCCTGGGTCGGCCTGGCGCTCGTCGCCGTCGCGCTCGCCGCCCTGCCGTTCGCGCTGGCCGGCATCGGCACCGCCTGGGTGCGCATCACCAACCTCGCGATCCTGTTCGTCCTGCTGTCGCTGGGACTCAACATCGTCGTCGGCTTCGCGGGCCTGCTCGACCTCGGCTACATCGCGTTCTACGCGGTCGGCGCCTACACGTATGCGGCGCTGGCGAGCCCGCACTTCAACCTGCACCTGCCGTTCTGGGTGATCCTGCCGATAGGCGCGCTGGTCGCCTGCCTGTTCGGCGTGCTGCTGGGTGCGCCCACGCTCAAATTGCGCGGCGACTCCCTTGCCATCGTCACCCTGGGCTTCGGCGAGATCGTGCGCAGTTTCCTCAACAACCTGTCGCAGCCGGTCAACATCACCAACGGGCCGCAGGGCATCTCGCGCATCGATCCGTTCAGCTTCGGCGCCTTCAGCTTCAGCCGTAACGAGACCTTTTGCAGGAATTCGGGCGCTGCCTCCATCACGACGTGGTACTGGTTGAGGGGCGCGTGGATGGTCGAGACCTGCCG
>DATIUK010000205.1:0-8413 GCA_035466885.1 Casimicrobiaceae bacterium | reverse complement strand
TACCCCACAGGGCGGCTACGCCGAGCAGGTGGCTGTTAACGTCAACCGTTGCGTCGCCATGCCGGCGGCGATGTCCTATGAACACGGTGCGGCATTTCCTATTGTGTTCGGCACTTCGCACATCGCCCTGTGGCATCGGGCGCGGCTGCGCGCCGGCGAGACACTGGTGGTGCATGGCGCCTCCGGCGGAGTCGGGCTGACCGCCGTGGCCATCGGCAAGCGGCTCGGGGCGAGGGTGATCGCGACCGCCAGCAGTCCCGAGAAGCTGGCGATCGCCCGCGAGCACGGCGCCGATGACCTGATCGAGAGCGGCGCCGCGGACCTGCGGGCGCGGATCAAGGAACTCACCGGCGGGCGCGGCGCGGACGTGGTCTACGATCCGGTCGGAGGCGAGCTGTTCGCCGCCTCCCTGCGCTGCATCGCTTTCGAGGGGCGGATACTGGTGATCGGTTTCGCCGGCGGCACCGTGCCGCAGATCCCCGCCAATCACCTGCTGGTCAAGAACGTGGACGTGATCGGCCTCAATTGGCCGGCCTACGCGGAGCTCAATCCGCTGGTGATGACGGAGAGCTTCCGCGTCCTGATCGACTGGTATCTGCAGGGCGCGATCCGGCCCCACGTGTCGGCGGTCTTCCCGCTCGAGAGTGCCGCGAGCGCCCTGGATCAGGTGATCGCGCGCAAGTCCACCGGCAAGGTGGTGATCGCGATGGACGCCTGACCGTCAGACCACCGCGCCCAGCTTGAAGATCGGCAGGTACATGGCGACGACCAGCCCGCCGATGACCACGCCGAGGAACACGATGATGATCGGCTCGAGCAGGCTCGACAGCGTCGCGACCGCGTCGTCGACCTCGCGCTCGTAGAAGTCGGCCACCTTCGACAGCATGCCGTCGAGCGAGCCCGACTCCTCGCCGATCTGCGTCATCTGCAACACCATGTTGGGGAACAGGCCCGTGTTGGTCATCGCGTTGGTGAGGCTGGTGCCGGTGCTGACCTCTGTCTGGATCCGCTTGGTGCCGGCGGCGTAGACGGCGTTGCCGGCGGCGCCGGCCACCGCGTCCAGCGACTCGACCAGCGGCACGCCGGCGGCGAACATCGTCGCCAGCGTCCGCGTCCAACGCGCGATGGTCGCCTTTTCGAGGATGTTGCCGATCACCGGGATCTTGAGGCTCAACCGGTCGACCGTGTAGCGGAACGTCGCCGAGCGCTTCACGCCCATACCGAAGGCGACGGTGGCGCCGATCACCGCCAGGAACGCCACCCACCAGTAGCGGACCATGAAGTCGGACATCGCGATCACCATCAGCGTCGGCGCGGGCAGGTCGGCACCGAAGCTGCTGAAGACCTCCTTGAACGCCGGAATGACGAAGATCATGATCACCCAGACGACGACGATGGCGACCACGATCACCGACATCGGGTAGAACAGCGCCGACTTGATCTTGGCCTTGATGGCGAGGATCTTTTCCTTGTAGGTGGCGAGGCGCTCGAGGATGGCGTCCAGCATGCCCGCGGTCTCGCCGGCGTTGACGAGGTTGCAGTACAGCGAGTCGAACTGGTCGGGGTGCGCGCGAAACGCCTGCGACAGGCTGGAGCCCGATTCCACCTTGCCCTTGATGTCCATCATCAGCCGCGAGAAGCGCGCATTGGAGTGGCCGCGCGCGACGATGTCGAACGACTGCAGCAGCGGCACGCCCGACTTCAGCATCGTGGCGAGCTGGCGGGTGAAGAAGGTGACGTCCTTCTCGTTGACCTTGCGGCCGCCGCGGAAGGTCTGGCGCTTGATCTTGACGACCTTGACGCCCTGGCGCCGCAGGTTGGTGATCACGACCGTCTCCGAGGCGGCCTTGACCTCGCCGCGAAGCTGGCGGCCGTTGCGGTCGGTGCCTTCCCAGGTGTAGGTGTACTCCTTGACGTCGCGGCGCGAGCTGCTGCTGGTGGTGGTTGCTGTGGCCATGGCCGGTTCCTATTCGTTCGTCACCGCTTCGATTTCTTCCAGCGACGTGAGGCCTGAACGGACCTTGAGCAGGCCCGATTGCCGCATGTCGCGCACACCCTCGGCGCGCGCCAGGTCGGCGATCTCGATGGACGATCCACCGCGCATGATCACCTGCCGCATGTCGTCGGAGATCGGTAGTACCTGGTAGATGCCGATCCGGCCCTTGTAGCCGGTGCCCTTGCAGTTGTCGCAGCCGACCGGCCCGTAGGGCTGCCAGCTGCCGTCGAGGTCTTCTTCCTTGAACCCTGCACGCAGCAGCGCCTCGGGCGGGATATCCTCGGGCTTCTTGCAGTGGGTGCACAGCTTGCGGCCGAGCCGCTGCGCCGTGATCATGATCACCGACGAGGCGACGTTGAACGGCGCCACGCCCATGTTGAGCAGGCGCACCAGCGTCGTCGGCGCGTCGTTGGTGTGCAGCGTCGAGAGCACGAGGTGGCCGGTCTGCGCGGCCTTGATCGCGATGTCGGCGGTCTCGAGGTCGCGGATTTCGCCGACCATGATGATGTCCGGATCCTGGCGCAGGAACGCGCGCAGCGCCGCGGCGAAGGTGAGCCCCGCCTTCTCGTTGACGTTGACCTGATTGACGCCCGGCAGCTGGATTTCCGCCGGATCCTCGGCGGTCGAGATGTTGATGCCGGGCTGGTTCAGGATGTTGAGGCAGGTGTAGAGCGACACCGTCTTGCCGCTGCCCGTGGGGCCGGTGACCAGGATCATCCCGTACGGCCGGCCGATGGCCTTGAGCAGCTCCTGCTGCTGGTCGGGGTCGTAGCCCAGTGCCTCGATGCCGAGCTTGACGCCCGACGAGTCGAGAATCCGCATCACGATCTTCTCGCCGAACAGCGTCGGCAGGGTGCTCACGCGGAAGTCGATCGCCTTGGTCTTGGACAGCACGAGCTTCATCCGCCCGTCCTGCGGGACGCGCTTTTCGGAGATGTCGAGCTTGGAGATGACCTTGATGCGCGAGGCGACCTTGTCCTTGATCGCGAGCGGCGGCTGGGCCACCTCCATCAGGATGCCGTCGAGGCGGTAGCGGATCCGGTAGTACTTCTCGTAGGGCTCGAAGTGGATGTCGGAGACGCCGGCGGAGATCGCGTCGAGCAGGATCTTCTGTATGTACTTGACGACCGGCGCGTCCTCGACCTCGGCGCTCTCCTCGTCGCTGCTGGCCGCCGGACTGCCGTCCTGGAGGTTGACCTCGAGGTCGTCCATGTTGGCGACGTCGCGCAGCGTCGCGCCGGTCGCCTCGACGAGCCTGGCGATCGCCTGCCCGAGCTTGTCGTCCTCGACCACGACCGGCTCGACGACCAGGTTGGTCTTGAACCGGACCTCCTCCAGCGCCTGCAGGTTGGCGGGGTCCGAGGTGGCGACGTAGACGCGGTTGCCGCGCTTGGCGAGCGGCAGGACGCGGCGCGACTGGGCGATCTTGAGGTCGATCAGGTCGCGCTGGTAGTGGTCGGGGTCGAACGCCGCGAGGTCCATCAGCGGCACGCCGAAGGCGCGCGACGCGAACAGCGCGAGCTTGGCCGGCGTGATCCGCTTGCCCTCGAGGATCTTCTCGACGAAGGTGACGCCGGCCTGGTGCGCGGCCTGCTGCTGGTTCTCGGCTTCCTGCTCGGACATCAGGCCGTGCTGCGCCAGCGCGCGGGCGAGACCGCTGATGTTGCGCGTGGATGCGGCGTGGGTGGCCATGAGGTGTCGGGCGGTCGTCCTGTGGCGGCGTCGGGCCTGTTTTACGGCTCTGCGCGGTGCGTCTTGTGCCGCAAGCAAGTTGCGTGCCCCGCGGCCGCGGATGGAGGTAACTCCCTGTTATTCCACGCGCATAAAACTTATGCGTCGGATGATGCCTGTCCGTCCCCGCTTTGTAAAGGCGCGATAATGTCACGTCCTACCGGCGCGCGCAGGCGTACGACCTTGATGGCACGGTCCTGCGTCTGCAGGATTTCGAGCGCCTGCCCGGCGATCTCGACGACGGTGCCGGCATCGGGAATTTCGCCCAGTTCCTCGACGATGAGGCCATTGAGCGTTTTCGGCCCGGTCAGCGGGAAGTTCGTGCCGAGCTTGCGGTTGAGCGTGCGCAGCTGCGCGAGGCCGTCGGCAAGGACGCTGCCGTCCGGCTCGCGACCGAGCGACGACCCAGGTCCCGGGGCGCCGGTGGTGAAGTCCCCGATGATCTCCTCGATGATGTCCTCGAGTGTCAGCAGGCCGAGGAGCTCGCCGTACTCGTCGACGACGAGGCCCAGCCGCTCGCGGTCGTGCTGGAACTGCTGCAGCTGGGTGAGCAACGGCGTGCCGCTCGGCACGAAGTACGCCGGCCGCAGCACGTGGGTGATCGCCTCGCGGGTGATACCACCGGCGTGCTGCAGGTGGAGGACCTGCTTGAGGTGCAGCGTGCCGACGATGTCGTCGAGCTCGTCCTCGTAGACCGGCAGGCGGGTGTGGTACGAGGTTGCGAGCTGTTGGACGAGCCGGTTCGGCTCGCTGGTGATGTCGATGGCGTGGATCTGGTTGCGCGGTGTCATCACGTCGTCGACGGTGATGCTCTCGAGGTCGAGCAGGTTGGCGAGCATCGCCCGGTGCTTGCCCCGGAAGTACTGCCCCTCGAGCACCAGCGAGCGCAGCTCCTCCTGGTTCAGCGTCGGGCCGACGTCGGCGGTGGGGCGGATGAACAGGATGCGCAGCAGCCCCTGGACGAACAGGTTGACGAACCAGACGACCGGTGCCGCCAGCCGCAGCATCGGCCGCAGCGCGAAGCTCACTGCCGGGGCAACCCGGTCGGCGTGCGCGGCGCCGATCACCTTGGGCGTGATCTCGGAGATCACCAGGATGCCGAAGGTGACGGCGAGCGTGCCCAGCGCCAGCACGAGCTCGCCCTCGCCGAACAGGCGCACCGTGATGACCGTCGTCAGCGTCGCCGACGCGGCGTTGATCAGGTTGTTGCCGAGGAGCACCACGCCGAGCAGCCGGTCGGTCTGTGCGAGCAGCGCGAGCGCGCTCTTCGCGCCGAGCGAGCCGCGCTGCGCCCGGTGCTTGAGGCGAAAGCGGTTCACCGCCATCATCGCCGTCTCGGCGAGCGAGAAGAACCCCGAGGTGACGAGCAGCGCGAGGAGCGCGAGCGCGAGGGTCCCGGTCGAGATGTCGTCCACGGTGCGCGAAGCGGCTCGGGAACGCGGGACTTCAGCGCCCGAGGACGATCTCGAGCACGAACTTGTACCCGAGGTAGGCGAGGAACAGCAGCACGGTGCCGGCAAGGATCCAGCGCAGCGCGACACGTCCGCGCCAGCCGTAGCGCCAGCGGCCCCAGAGCAGCGCGCCGAAGGTGAGCCAGCCGAGCACCGAGAAGATGCTCTTGTGGGTGAAGGTGACCGCCCGCCCGAACACCTGCTCGGAGAAGAGCATGCCGCTCGCCAGCGTGAGCGTCAGCAGCACGAAACCCGCGCCGATCAGGCGGAACAGGAACCGCTCCAGCGTCAAGAGCGGCGGCAGACCGGCGGTGCCCGGGTCCGGCAGCCGGCGGTGCAGCCGCTTTTCGAGGCCCATCAGGATCAGCGCCTCGACCGCGGCGATGATGAACATCGAGTACGCGACCAGCGCCACGGCGACGTGCGCGGTGGCGAGGACCTCCCCGGCGTAGGAAAAGCGGTGCGTGCTGCCGAAGTGCTCGGGCAGGACGACGGCGAGCAGCGGCAGCAGCGAAGCCCCGGCCGCCACCGGCAGCACGATCGTCCCGACTGCCGGCAGCGTGCGCAGCAGGCCCGACCCCCAGGCCAGCGCCGCCGTGAGCCAGGCCACGACCGACAGCGCGTTGAGGATCGACAGGTCGAGCCCCTCGGGGCGCGCGATGGCCGACAGCGCGAGCCAGGCGTGCCCGGCGAGGGCCAACGGCAGAAGCCACGGCGTAAGGGTGCGCGGCAGCGGCAGCACGCCGGCTTCGCCCGCCGGCGCCGAGGCGCCCGGCCAGTGCGTCCAGGCGGCGAGGCCGTACAGGGCCGCGACGACGAGGTGGAGTAGAATCATCAGGTTTGAACGAGCCTTGGGCCAAGTTTACATGAGCGGCCCGGGCGCTTCGACGTCGCGCAGCGTCGCCCGGCCCCGTTGCCGCTGCGGCGCGGCCTCTCCATCGACCTGCGCCGCGAGCGGACCCGAGCGATCCGCCCGCGGACGCGCTGTTCCATCGCAACCGGCACCGACATGTTCGATAACCTGACCCAGCGGCTCGGCCGCGTCGTCAAGCAGCTCCGGGGCGAAGCGCGCCTCACCGAGGCCAACATCGGCGACGCGCTGCGCGAGGTGCGCCTCGCCCTGCTCGAGGCCGATGTCGCGCTGCCCGTCGTCAAGGAATTCATCGCCGCAGTCCGGGCCAAGGCGGTCGGCGAGGAAGTCGTCGGTTCGCTCTCGCCCGGCCAGGCGCTGGTCGGCGTCGTCCACCGTGAGCTCACCGCGCTGATGGGTGGCGCCGCGGTGCCGCTCGACCTCGCCGCGCAGCCGCCGGCAGTGATCCTGCTCGCCGGCCTGCAGGGCGCCGGCAAGACGACGACGGCGGGCAAGCTCGCGCGCGTCCTCAAGGAGCAGAAGAAGAAGGTCCTGGTCGTCAGCGCCGACGTCTACCGGCCGGCCGCGATCGACCAGCTGCAGACGCTGGCCGCGCAGGTCGGCGTCGACTTCTTCCCGTCGAAGGCCGACGAGCGGCCGGTCGCGATCGCCGAGGGGGCGCTCGACTGGGCTCGGCGGCACTACCACGACGTGCTGATCGTCGACACCGCCGGGCGGCTGTCGATCGACGAGGCGATGATGCGCGAGATCGCCGAGGTCCACGCCGCGGTCAGGCCGGTCGAGACGCTGTTCATCGTCGACGCGATGCAGGGGCAGGACGCGGTCAACACCGCGCGTGCCTTCCGCGAGGCGCTGCCGCTTACCGGCGTGATCCTGACCAAGCTCGACGGCGACGCGCGCGGCGGCGCCGCGCTGTCGGTGCGCCACGTCACCGGCGCGCCGATCAAGTTCGCCGGCGTCGCCGAGAAGATCGACGGCCTCGAGGTGTTCCATCCCGAGCGCATGGCATCGCGCATCCTCGGCATGGGCGACGTGCTGTCGCTGATCGAGGAGGCGCACAAGACCGTCGACCTCGAGGAGGCGCAGAAGCTCGCCAAGAAGGTCAAGTCCGGCAAGGGCTTCGACCTCGAGGACTTCAAGGCGCAGATCGGCCAGATGCGCAAGATGGGTGGCCTCGCCGGCATGATGGACAAGCTGCCGGCCGAGCTCGCCCGCGCGGCGCAGGCGCAGGGCGCGGGGGTGAGCGAGAAGCGCATCGGCCGGATCGAAGGCATCATCAACTCGATGACCCCGGCCGAGCGGTCCAAGCCGGAACTCCTCAAGGCGTCGCGCAAGCGGCGGATCGCGGCCGGCGCCGGCGTCTCGGTGCAGGAGGTCAACCAGCTCCTGAACCAGTTCGAGCAGACGCAGAAGATGATGAAGATGGTCGCCAAGGGCGGGATGCAGAAGATGATGCGGGGCATGAAGGGGATGCTCCCCGGCCTGCGCTGACCGGGCGGGGCGCCCGGGCGGCGGAACCGGGCCGGGGCGGCCTGTCCGCGGGGCCGGCGGCCAAGAATTGCGGAAATGCCTTTTTTCGTCGTATAATCATCGTCTTTTTTCCCAGCACGGATCCCTCATTATGGTCGTCATCCGACTTGCCCGCGGCGGCGCCAAGAAGCGCCCCTTTTTCAACGTGGTCGTGGCCGACTCGCGCAATCGTCGCGACGGTCGGTTCATCGAGCGCGTTGGTTTCTACAACCCGATCGCCAACGAAGGCGAGGAGAGCCTGCGCCTCGCCCACGATCGCATCTCGTTCTGGCAGGGCCGTGGCGCCAAGCTGTCCGAGACCGTCGAAGGACTGGTGAAGAAGGCCGCAGCAGCACCGGCAGCGCCGGTTGCGGCGGCGCCCGCAGCGGCATCCTGACCGGAAGCGTCGTGGCCGCGCCGTCGGCGGCAGACACGCCCGGCGACATCGTGGTCATGGGGCAGGTGCTGCTGCCCTACGGCGTCAAGGGCTGGCTGCGCGTGCGGCCGCACACCGAGGAGCCCGAGGGATTGCTGCAGTTCCGGTCGTGGTGGCTGCGTCCCGCGGCGGGGGGCGGCTGGCGCGAGGTGGAGCCGCTCGGCGGACGGCTGCATTCCGACACGCTGCTGGTGCAGATCGCCGGCATCGAGACGCCTGAAGCCGCGCTGGCGTTGAAGGGCTGCGACATCGGCGTATCCCGCGGCCTGTTGCCGAAGGCGGGCGCCGGCGAGATCTACCAGGCCGATCTCGTCGGGCTGGAGGTGGTGAACCGCGCGGGTGTCGTGCTCGGGCGGGTGGTCGAAGTGGCCGATTTCGGCGCGCATCCGCTGTTGCGGGTGACGCGGGCGGGAGCGGCG
>DATIUK010000204.1:0-4334 GCA_035466885.1 Casimicrobiaceae bacterium | reverse complement strand
GGTGCCGCGGCCGGGGCTGCCGGAGCCGGGGCCGCAGCGGCCGGAGCCGCCGCCGGCGCGCTTTCGATCTTGGTCGTCTTGCCGGCCTTGATGATCGCGACCGGCTCGATGTTGCCGTTCTTCATCTGGAAGATCGTCATTTCGGCGTCCTTGCGGTCGCCCTTGGCGTCGAACTCGATCTTGCCGGTCGCGCCCTCGTAGGAGATCGACGCCAGCGCCGGCAGGTACTTCGCCGGATCCGCCGAGTCGGCCTTCTGCATCGCCGCGATCAGCACGTTGGCGCCGTCGTAGTAGAACGGCGCGTACTGCTTCACCTCGCCGAACTTGGCCTTGAACGCCTCCTGGAACGCCTTCGACGCCATCTGCGTCGGGATGCCCGCCTGCGAGCAGATGAGGCCTTCGGCCGCCGCGCCGCCCAGCTTGTTCATCTCGGTCGTGCAGGCGCCGTCGCCGAAGGCGAAGGTCGACTTGATGCCGAGCTCGCGCGCCTGCTTGACCATCGGGCCGGCGGTGGCGTCCATGCCGCCGTAGAAGATGGCGTCAGGGGCCTTGCCCTTGATCTTGGTCAGGATGGCCTTGAAGTCGGTGGCCTTGTCGTTGGTCTTTTCGCGCGCGACGATCGTCACGCCGGCCGCCTTCAGCGTCTTCTCGACCTCGTTGGCGAGGCCCTCGCCGTAGGCGGTGGCGTCGTCGGCGATGGCGACCTTCTTCGACTTGAGCTCGTTGGCGATGTACGCGGCGACGGCGGGACCCTGCTGGTCGTCGCGGCCGACGGTGCGGAAGACGACCTTGAAGCCCTGCTCGGTCAGCTTGGGGTTGGTCGCCGAGCCGGAGACCATCGGGATGCCGGCCTGGTTGTAGACTGCCGAGGCGGGGATCGTCACGCCGGAATTGAGGTGGCCGACGACGCCGGCGACCTTGGCATCGGCGAACTTCTGCGCGATCGTGGGCCCGAGCTTCGGATCGGCTTGGTCGTCCTCGGTCAGGAGTTCGAACTTGACGGTCTTGCCGCCAATCTTGATCTTCTTGGCGTTGGCTTCGTCGACCGCGAGGCGCACGCCGTTCTCGTCGTCCTTGCCGAGGTGGGCGATGCCGCCGGTCAGCGGGCCCGCATGGCCGATCTTGACGACGACGACTTCCTCGACCGGGGCGGCCGGTGCCTTCGGCGCTTCGGCCTTCTTGGGTTCTTCCTTGCTACAGCCGTAGAGCGCGACAACCGCAGCGGCGACCAGCGTGAAACCGAGCTTGCTCGTGGTATTCATGGGATTTACGGAGCCTCCGTAAGAAAACGAAAAGGGGGAATGAAACGGCAAACGGGCGATTATTTGCCCGACCAGCCCCGCTGTCAACGGCCCCGGGGCTCGACGGCCAGGGGCGGCACCCCGCCACGGGCATCCGGCCGGCGGCGGGGTGCCCCCCTGACGAACGGGGACGCCGCCCCTGCCGGCTCCCTTGCGGCGCCGCGCCGTGGTCATTATGCTGCGACTCCTGCCCGGCGCCCGCTGACGGAGAGGGCCGCGGCCGCCGGGGTGAATCCGGCCGGCCCTTGCGCCGCATCGAACCGGCGCAGGGCCCGCCAATCCGGGCGGCGGCGATCCCGCCGGACCCGACAGACGAAAGGGCGGCTGGCCACGCGCCGGCCGCGGCAGAGGATTCAGATGGCAGTCAGCAGGACCACGCGCCGCATCATCGGCGGCGTTCTGGCGCTCCTGGTCGCCGCCGGCGTCTCCGGCGGGGTGGCCTGGCGGATCCAGAAAAAGAACGCCGAGGCGCAGGCCGCCAAGGACGTTCCGGTGGCGCTGGAGTTCGCCCCGGCCGACCTCGCCGCGGTCGAGGCCCACCCGCTCGCGCGGCGCCTGCCGGTGTCGGGGACGCTGCAGCCGCTGCGGCAGGCCGTCGTCAAGGCCAAGGTGTCCGGTGACGTCAGGCAGGTTTCGGTGCGCGAGGGCGAGGCGGTGCGGGCCGGGCAGCTGCTGGCGCGCATCGACACCGCCGACCTCGAGGCCCGGCTCGTGGAGCGCATCGGGGCGCTCGAGTCGGCGCGGGCGCAGCTCGCCATGGCCGAGAAGACCCGTTCGACCAATCGCGCGCTGCTGAAGCAGAACTTCATCTCGCAGAACGCTTTCGACAACGCCGAGTCGAGCTTCAACGTGTCGCAGGGCAGCGTGAAGTCGGCGGAGGCGCAGGTGCAGATCGCGCGCAATGCGCTCAAGGACGCCGTGGTCACCGCGCCGCTGTCCGGCGTCGTCGCGCGCCGGCACGTCCAGCCCGGGGAGAAGGTGGGCTTCGACGCGCCGCTCGTCACCGTCGTCGACCTCTCCGGGCTCGAGCTGCAGGCGCTGGTGCCGGCGGTCGACGTGCCCGAGCTCGCCATCGGCAACCGGGTCGAGCTCGCGATCGACGGCTTCGGCGAGCAGCGTTTCGTCGGGCGGGTCGAGCGCATCAACCCGTCGACCGAGCCGGGGACGCGCGCGTTCCTGGTCTATGTCGGCATTCCCAACGCCGAGGGAACGCTGCGCGGCGGGATGTTCGCGACCGGGCACATCGGGTTGGCGGCGCGGGCGCCGGTGCCGACGCTGCCGCTGGCCGCCGTGCGCACCGAAGCGGGGCAGTCCTACGTCTGGACGATCGACGACGGCAAGCTCGTCCGGCGCACGGTGCTCACCGGCCAACGCGACGACGAGGCCGGCCGCGTCGAAATCCGCTCGCCGCTGCCGCCCGGCGCGCGGGTCCTCGCCAACCGTTTCGACAACCTGAAGGAAGGCGCGCCGGCGCTGGTCAAGGCCCCCGCCGCGCCTGCGCCGAAGCCCGGTTGACGAGCCCGATGCCCGGCGCGCGACCCAAGCCCCATGGCCGCGAGCGCGTCGCCGCGCGCGGAACCACCGGTACCCTGCTCCGGCCCGATCTGTCCTCTGTCCTCTGTCCTCTGTCCTCTGATCCCTGATACCCGCCATGTGGATCACCCGCGTCTCGATCAACAACCCGGTCTTCGCCACCATGGTGATGATCGGCATCACCGTGCTCGGGATCTTCTCCTACGCGCGGTTGCGCGTCGAGCAGATGCCCGAGGTCAACCTGCCGTTCGTCATGGTGATGACCGCATACCCGGGCGCGGCGCCGGAGGCGGTGGAGACCGACGTCACCAAGCCGCTCGAGTACGCGATCAACACGGTGTCGGGCGTCAAGCTCATCCGCTCCAACTCGCTCGAGGGCCAGAGCCAGGTGTTCGCCGAATTCCGGCTCGACACCGACATGACGCGGGCGATCCAGGACGTGCGCGACAAGGTGGCGCTGGCGCGGCCCGGTTTCCCGCGCGACGTCAAGGATCCGCTGGTGATCCGCGCCGACGGCGAAAACACCGAGCCGGTCGTCACCCTGGCGGTGATGTCGCCGACGGTGAACCTGCGGGAACTGACGGCGCTCACCGATCAGACGATCGTCAAGGGCCTGGAGAACGTGCCGGGCGTGGCGCGCATCGACGTCAACGGGCGGGTGACGCGGCAGATCCTGGTCCAGATCAGGCCCTCCGCGCTCAATGCGCTCGGCATCGGCGTCGACCAGGTCATCGCCGCGATCCGGGCGGCCAACCAGGACCTGCCGGCGGGGCGCGTCTCGCACGGGTCGTCCGACGCGATCGTGCGCATCGAGGGCAAGATCAAGGATCCGGCGCAGTTCGGCCGCGTCATCGTCGCCCAGCAGGGCGGCGCGGCGGTTTACCTGTCGCAGGTCGCCGACGTCATCGACGGCGAGAAGGAGGAGACGTCGTTCGCGCGGATCAACGGCCGGCCGGCGATCACCATCGACATCCAGAAGGCGCAGGACGCGAACATCGTCGAGACCGGCAAGGGCATCGACGCGGCCGTGAAGGAGCTGAAGTCCCGGCTGCCGCCGGACGTCGAGCTGCGGTCGGTCAATTCGACGGCCGACAAGGTCGAGGCGTCGGTCAACCGTGTCAAGCAGACGATCGTCGAGGGCGCAACGCTCACCGTGCTGATCGTCTTTCTGTTCCTGCACAGCTGGCGCAGCACGGTGATCACGGGGCTCACTCTGCCGATCGCCGTGATCGCGACGTTCGTCGCGTTGAACGCGTTCGGGTTCACGCTCAACTTCCTCACCCTGATGGCGCTGTCGCTGTGCATCGGCCTCCTGATCGACGACGCGATCGTGGTCCGCGAGAACATCGTCCGCCACCTCGCGATGGGCAAGGATCACGCGACCGCCGCCCGCGAGGGGACCGACGAGATCGGGCTCGCCGTGATGGCGACCACCTTCGCCATCGTCGCGGTGTTCGTTCCGATCGCGTTCATGAGCGGCATCATCGGCAAGTTCTTCTT
>DATIUK010000203.1:0-2591 GCA_035466885.1 Casimicrobiaceae bacterium | reverse complement strand
TCGCCTGGTGGTGGGTCTCGCGCAAGGAGATCCTGACGACGCTGCCGAAGCGCAGCTGGACGCATCGGCTGCACACGCTGCGCGACGGCGCATTCGCGCTGGTAATGCCGATCTTCGTGCTGGGCTCGATCCGTTTCGGCTGGGCGACGCCGACCGAGGCGGCGGTGGTCGCCGTCGTCTATGCGGCGATCGTCGGCATGTTCATCTACAAGGAACTCAAGCCGTCGGATCTCTACAACGTGGTTCTGGCGGCGGCCAAGATGACGGCGGTGGTCATGTTCCTCGTCGCCGCCTGCGGCATCTCGTCGTGGCTGATCACCCAGGCCAACATCCCCGGCGAGCTCGGCATCCTGCTCGAGCCGCTGATTGCCAACAAGACGCTGCTGATGGTCGCGATGATGGTGCTGGTGCTGGTCGTAGGCACCGCGCTCGACTTCACGCCGACCGTGCTGATCCTGACCCCGGTGCTGATGCCGCTGGTCAAGTTGGCGGGCATCGACCCGGTCTACTTCGGCGTGCTGTTCATCGTCAACAACGCGATCGGCCTCATCACGCCGCCCGTCGGCATCGTGCTCAACGTGGTGAGCGGCGTCGCCCGGGTGTCGATGACCGACGTGATGCGCGGCGTCAATCCGTTCCTGTTCACGCAGTCGATCGTGCTGTTCCTTCTGATCTTTTTCCCGCAGCTCGTGATGTGGCCCTACCGGGCCTTCATGGGCCTTCCCTTCCAGTGGTGAAGGCGCGCGCGGGCGCGCCGAGCCGACCCCAGGAGATCATCATGAAATTCCGCCTCAGCCTCGTCGCCGCCGGCATCGCCGCGGCCGTGCTCGCGCTTCCCGCGCAGGCGCAGTTCACCGAGAGGACCATCCGCCTGTCCAACGGCGTCAACCAGGAGCACCCGGTCGGCAACGGCGTGGCCAAGATGAACGCCTGCGTCGGCGAGAAGTCCGGCGGCAAGATGAAGATCCAGGGCTTCTGGGGCGGCGCGCTCGGCGGCGACCTGCAGGCGACGCAGTCGCTGCGCTCGGGGACGCAGGAAATGGTGATCACGTCGACGTCGCCGCTGATCGGCATCCTGCCCGACCTCGGCGTGTTCGACCTGCCGTTCCTCTTCGCCAACGAGAAGGAGGCGGACGCCATCCTCGACGGCGAATACGGCAAGTACATCTCCGACAAGATGGCGGCCGTCGGGCTCGTCAACCTCGCATACTGGGAGAACGGCTTCCGCAACCTCACCAACTCGAAGAAGCCGGTCGCCAAGGTCGAGGACTTCCCCGGACTCAAGATCCGCGTGATGCAGAACAACGTGTTCCTCGACACCTTCAAGACCATGGGCGCGAACGCGGTGCCAATGGCCTTCGGCGAGGTGTTCCCGGCGCTCGAGACCAAGGCGATCGACGGCCAGGAGAACCCGTTCGTCACCATCGACACATCGAAGTTCTACGAGGTCCAGAAGTACCTGTCGGTGACCCGGCACGCGTACACGCCGTTCATGGTGCTCTACTCGAAGTCGCTGTGGGACAAGCTCTCGCCCGCCGAGCAGAAGGCGCTGTCCGAGTGCGCGATCGTCGGCCGCGACGAGCAGCGCAAGGTATCGCGCGCGCTGTCCGACAAGTCGTTCGCCGACCTGAAGGCCAAGGGCATGACGGTCAACGAGATCGCCCCGGCCGAGCAGAAGCGCCTGCGCGATGCGGTCAAGCCGGTCTACGACAAGCACGCCACGACGATCGGCAAGGAGACCGTCGACCGGATGAACGCCGCGCTGACCAAGATCCGGGGCAGCTGACACCGGCCGCAGCCGGGCAGTCCGCCGCCGGGGCGGCGCGGGGTCGGTCCGCGCGCCCCGGCGTTTTGTTCTCGCCGGCAGTTCAGCCTTTCCGCACGGGAGCTGGAATGAGAATCACCGCCGTAACGCCGCTGATCCTCCACCTGCCGCTCAACGTCGACTCGATCGCGGACTCGACGCACCGGATTACGCACTGGGGGGTGGTCGGCGTGCGCCTTCGCACGGACGACGGCCGCGACGGCTACGGCTTCACCGGGACGCACGCCGACCTCGCGTCGGACCGGCTCATCGCCAGCTGCATCGGCAACTGCTACGGACCGCTGCTCGCGGGCGAGGATGCGAGCGAGGGCCGCCGCCTGTGGCGCAAGCTCGCCCGCGCGCCGGCGCTGCAATGGGTCGGCCGGGCGGGCATCACGCAGCTGGCCCTCGCCGCCGTCGACGTAGCACTCTGGGACCTCAATGCCAAAGCCGCCGGCGTCCCGCTCTGGCACCTTCTCGGCGGCGCCGTGCGCGAACGCGTCGAGGCCTACAACACCGACGTCGGCTGGCTGTCGATCCCCGACGCTGCGCTGGTCGACGGCTGCCGGCGCGCCATCGACGTCGACGGCTTCCGCGGCATCAAGATCAAGGTCGGCCACGACCGCCCGGGCACCGACCTCGCCCGGCTGGAAGCCGTGCGCCGGGCGATCGGCCCGGCGCCGATGCTCGCCATCGACGGCAACGGCAAGTGGGACCTGCCCACGTGCCAGCGTTTCTGCGCGCGGGCCGAGGCGTTCGACGTCCACTGGTTCGAGGAGCCAATGTG
>DATIUK010000202.1:0-7713 GCA_035466885.1 Casimicrobiaceae bacterium | reverse complement strand
CTCAGGATGGCGCCGCGCCAGAGACGCCCCCTGTAGCCGCCGTCGCGCAGGCCGTCGCCCCATCGCCAGTCGCGGTCACGGCGCCGGTAGACGTCGACGCGGCGGCGGGCCCGCCGTCATCGTCGCCTGCGCCGCGCGCTCGCGCTGAAGTCCCCGAAGCCCCGCTTGCTGCGACCTCGGCGGCAGAAGGCAAGCGTATCCCCGAGGCAGCAACGGCGACCGCCGACGCGGCGCGCAAGGAACTCGCGCTGCCCGCTGCCGTCCTGTCCGGCGCGGTCCAACCGGCCGCGGTGCGGGAACCGGCCGCACCGACGCTGGCCGTCGCCGCCGCGGTGGGCACCCCCGGCTGGCACGAGGACGTGGCGCAGAAATTCGCGCATGTCGTCTCGCTGCGTCTCGGCGAGGCCGAGATCCGCCTCAACCCCGCCCACCTCGGCCCGGTCGGGATCGAGATCAGCTACGGCGACAACCAGGCGTCGGTGCTGATCACCGCCGCGCAACCGGCCACCCGCGACGCGCTGGAGCAGGCGCTGCCTCACCTGCGCGAACTCCTCGCGCAGCAGGGCATCGCGCTGGGCGAGTCGACGGTCCGCGACCAACCCGGCGGTGATGGCGCCGCCGCCGCGGCCAACACCTCGCGCCGCGCCGAGACCGCCCGTGGCGGCGATGCAGCGCCGGGCACCCTGCCGGTGGACACGGCGACCGGTCGCGGACGCCGCCCGTCGGGACTCATCGACACCTTCGCGTGATTCGCCGAGACGGCGAATTGGCCGGTTTTACCTCGGCTTTTCGACTGAAGGCGCGCCGCGCGCGAGAACCATAATCACCTCGACCACTTCCCCCGAAGCCCGACCATGGCCACCGCCAAGCCCGCGTTGAAGTCCGCCCCGCCGCCTCCCGAAGTGGAAGAGGCGCCGGCCCCGAAGAAGAAGTCGAAGCGCTGGCTGATCGTCGGCATCGTCGTCGCGGTGCTGGTGCTCGCCGGCGGCGGCGCCGCCGCGTGGTACTTCCTGCGCGCCGCCGATCCCGCGCCCGCCAACGCACCGGCCGGCGCCGCGGCGGCACCGGACAAGAAGTCCGCCGACGCGAAGCCGCCGACGTTCGTCACGCTCGAGCCGTTCACCGTCAACCTGCAGCAGGAGAACGGCGAGCACTTCCTGCAGACCGGAATCGTCGTGCAGGTCGCCGACGCCAAGGCGTCCGACGCGATGAAGACCTACATGCCGATCATCCGCAGCAAGATCCTGCTCCTGCTATCGTCCAAGGCGCCGAGCGAGCTCGCCTCGCTCGACGGCAAGAAGAAGCTCGTCGCCGACCTGATCGCGACGGTCCGGGAGTCGATTCCGGGCGCCACCCCCGACCGCGGGATCGAGAACGCGTACATCTCGTCGTTCGTCATCCAGTGAGCCGGCGCCGCGACGATCGGCCATGAGCAACGAATTCCTGACCCAGGACGAAGTCGACGCCCTGCTGAAGGGCGTCAGCGGCGACGACGACGAGCAGCAGCCGGCAGTCGAGCCGGGCGGGGTGCGCGCCTACAACCTCGCCACACAGGAGCGCATCGTCCGCGGGCGGATGCCCACGCTCGAGGTGATCAACGAGCGCTTCGCGCGCCTCCTGCGCATCGGCCTGTTCAACTTCGTCCGCCGCAGCCCCGAGATCTCGGTCGGCCCGGTGCGCGTGATCAAGTACAGCGAGTTCATCCGCAACCTGGTCGTCCCGACCAACATCAACATCACGCAGCTGAAGCCGCTGCGCGGCAACGCGCTGTTCGTGATCGAGCCCACGCTCGTGTTCCTGGTCGTCGACAACCTCTTCGGCGGCGACGGCCGCTTCCACGCCCGCGTCGAGGGCCGCGACTTCACGCAGACCGAGCACCGGATCATCCGCAAGATCCTGCAGGTCATCGTCGACGACTACCAGACCGCCTGGAAGAACATCTACCCGCTGACCTTCGACTTCGTGCGCTCCGAGATGCACACGCAGTTCGCGAACATCGCGACCCCGTCGGAGGTCGTCGTCGTCACCACGTTCAACGTCGACCTCGGCACCGGCAATGTCGCGTTCCACATCTGCATTCCCTACGCGGCGCTGGAGCCCATCCGCGACCTCATCTACAGCACGATGCAGGGCGACCACACGGAGCCCGACAAGCGCTGGGTGCGGATGCTGTCCAAGCAGGTCCAGAACGCCGAGGTCGAGCTCCGCACCACGTTGCTGGAGACCGAGCTCACCGTCGAGGCGCTGCTGCGCCTCAAGGTCGGCGACGTGATCGCCGTCGACGTGCCGGCGACCGTCCAGGCGACGGTCGACGGCGTCCCGATATTCGACTGCACCTACGGCACACGCAACGGCCAGTATGCGATCCGCATCGAGCGCCCGCTGCGGGTTCCGAACGAAGACCGTGCCCCTGGAGAAGCCCATGGCTGAGACCGCCACCCAAGCCGCAACCGACGACGATTGGGGCGCTGCCCTCGCCGAACAGGCCGCCGCCACGACCGGCACGATGGTCGCGAACGCGCCGGCCGCCAAGCCCGCACCGATCTTCGAGGATCTCGCGAGCCCGGCCCCGCCGGCCGCCGGGACCCAGGCGCAGGACATCGACCTCATCCTCGACATTCCCGTCAGCCTGACGGTCGAGCTCGGGCGCACCAAGCTGCCGATCCGCAACATCCTCCAGCTCGCGCAGGGCTCGGTGGTCGAGCTCGACGGCCTCGCCGGCGAGCCGATGGACGTCCTCGTCAACGGCTGCCTGATCGCGCAGGGCGAGGTCGTCGTCGTCAACGAGAAGTTCGGCATCCGGCTGACCGACATCATCACGCCGTCGGAGCGCATCCGGAAGCTCAACCGCTGACCTGCGGCGCCGTCGCCCGCCCCCGCCTCCGTGCTCGCCATCGCCCTGCTGGTTCCCGCCGCCGCCGCCGCCGACTCCGGCACCGGTGCGGCCGCACCCGGCATGACCTCGGGCCTCCTGCAGGCGACGCTGGGCCTCGCGATCGTCCTGGCGCTGATCTGGGGCGCCGCGTGGGTCGTCCGCCGCCTGACTCCGGTGACCCGCAGCGGCAGCTCGGCCATCAAGGTCGTCGCGTCGCAGAGCGTGGGCCCGCGCGAGCGCGTGGTCCTGGTCGAGATCGGCGGCACCTGGCTCGTCGTCGGCGTCGCCCCCGGCCACGTCAACGCCCTGCACACGCTGCCGAAGTCGGTGCTGGCCGAGAACGGCACGCCGGCCAATCCCTTCGGGCGCATGCTCGCCCGGGCGAAAGGCGGCACAGGTGCCTGACTCGCAGCGCAGCGCGACAAGGCCGTTGCGGTGGACCATGGCGATCGTCGCGGTCGCGGCGCTCGCGCTCGTTCCCGCCGCCGCGAGTGCGCAGGTCGGCGACTTCCCGCTGATGACCAGCACGCCGGGTCCCGGCGGCAGCCAGAGCTACTCGCTGCCGGTGCAGACGCTGCTGCTGCTCACGGCGCTCACTTTCCTGCCGGCGGTGCTGCTGCTGATGACGGGCTTCACCCGCATCGTGATCGTGCTGTCGCTGCTGCGCCACGCGCTCGGCACGCAGGCGTCGCCGCCGAACCAGGTCCTGGTGGGCCTCGCGCTGTTCCTCACGCTGTTCGTCATGGGGCCGGTGTTCGACCGCGTCTACGACGACGCGTACGTCCCCTACACCCAGCAGAAGGTCTCCTTCCAGCAGGCCATCGATCGCGCGCAGGTTCCGCTGCGCGGATTCATGCTGAAGCAGACGCGCGAGCCCGACGTCGCGCTGTTCCTGAAGCTCGCGCGCCAGCCGATGCCGAAGGCGAAGGAGGACATCCCCTTCCGCGTGCTCGTCCCCGCCTTCGTCACCAGCGAGTTGAAGACCGCGTTCCAGATCGGCTTCATGGTCTTCATCCCGTTCCTGATCATCGACATCGTCGTCGCCAGCGTGCTGATGTCGATGGGGATGATGATGGTCTCGCCGGTGCTGATCTCGCTGCCGTTCAAGCTGATGCTGTTCGTGCTGGTCGACGGCTGGAACCTCCTGATCGGATCGCTGGTCGCGAGCTTCGGCTAGGACCTCTGCACGAATCCGGCGCCGCGAAACTCCAAGGAAACCCTGCCATGATGACCAGCCAGTCGGTACTGACCCTCGCGCAGCAGGCGCTCGAGGTCACCGTGCTGATCTCCGCCCCGCTGCTGCTGACCGCGCTCGCGGTCGGTCTGCTGGTGAGCATCTTCCAGGCGGCCACCCAGATCAACGAGATGACGCTGTCGTTCATCCCCAAGCTGCTGGCGATGTTCGGCGCGCTGGTCCTCGGCGGGCCGTGGATGCTGGAGACGCTGGTCGACTACATCCAGCGCCTCTACACCAGCATTCCGCAGATGATCGGCTGACCCGCCCTGGCCGCGCGCGCGACCGGCGCCAACCGTCCGATGATCAGCGTCTCCGCCGCCGAGCTCGATGCCTGGCTCGCGGGGTTCCTCTACCCGTTCTTCCGCATCCTTGCGCTGCTCGCCTCCGCACCGCTGTTCGCGCACCGCAGCGTGCCGCGGCGGGTGCGCATCGGGCTCGCACTCCTGCTGACGCTGCTGGTCGCGCCGACGCTGCCGCCCTCGGAGCCGGTCTCGCCGTTCACCGCCGAGGGCGTGCTGCTCGTCGTCCAGCAGGTGATGGTCGGCGCCGCACTGGGGCTCGCCGTGCACGTCGCGTTCGCGGCGATCGGCCTCGCCGGCGACATGGTCGGGCTGCAGATGGGGCTCTCGTTCGCCGCGTTCGTCGACCCGGTCAACTCCGAGCAGTCGCCGATCATCGGCAGCTTCCTCACCATGACGCTGATGCTCGTGTTCGTCGCGATCAACGGCCACCTGCTGATCATCGCGGCGCTGGTCGACAGTTTCGTCACCGTGCCGCCGACGATCACCGGCGTGCGCTGGATCGACGCCTGGCGGATCGCCGAGACCGGCACCGCGCTGTTCGCGCAGGGGCTGACGGTGGCGCTGCCGGTGATCGGCGCGATGCTGCTCACCAACCTCGCCTTCGGCATCCTCACCCGGACCGCGCCGCAGTTGAACCTGTTCGCGGTCGGCTTCCCGGTGACGCTGATCGTGGGCCTGCTCGTGCTGCTCCTCGGGTTGCGCCACCAGATCCCGGTGTTCGAGGGCGTGCTGACGAGAAGCGTCGAGCTCTTCGCCCGCTGAAGCTGCGCAACCCTGTACGGTTGCCCCGAGGGCTCCCCGCCGCCACGGCGCCGGACGGGTCCGCAGCCTCGAGGACGCGGCCCGCCCCGGTCAGTCCTGGAGCGTGAAGCGGAAGACGGCGCCCTTCCCCTCCTCGGCCTCCGCCCAGATCCGCCCGCCGTGGCGCCGGACGATGCGCGCAACGATGGCGAGACCGATGCCGGTGCCCTTGAACTCGCGCTCGGTGTGCAGACGCGCGAACGGCGCGAAGATGTGCTCCGCGTGCTCCATCGGGAAGCCGACGCCGTTGTCGCGGACGAAGAACACCGTCTCTCCGTCGACGCGCTCGCAGCCGACCTCGATCCGCGCCTGCCCCGCGTCCCGGGAGAACTTCCAGGCATTGCCGATCAGGTTGGCAAGCAGGATCTGCATCAGGCCGGCGTCGGCGTCCGCGGCGAGATCCGGCGCGACCGTCGTCGCCACGACGCGGCCCGGCTCGGCATCGCGCAGGTCGCCGATCGCCGCCTCGGCGAGGCGCGAAAGATCGACGCGGCGGCGGGAGAGGTCCCGGCGCGACACGCGCGACAGGTTCAGGAGGTCGTCGATCAGCGCGCCCATCCGCGCCGCCGCCTTCTTGACCCGCTGCAGGTAGTCGAGCGCCTCGGCGTCGAGCTGGTGCTGGGTGCGCTCCTGCAGCAGCTCGGCGAAGCCGGCGATGCTGCGCAACGGTGCCCGCAGGTCGTGCGAAACCGAGTAGCTGAACGCCTCGAGCTCGCTGTTGGCCGCGGCCAGCGCCGCGGTGCGCTGGCCGACCTTCTCCTCCAGCGTGACGTTGAGCTGGCGCAGCGCCGTCTCGGCAGCGTTGCGCTCGCTCTCGACGATGAAGCTGTCCAGCGCGAACGAGAGGTTTGCCGCCAGCGCGACCAGGAGCTGCGTCATCTGGGCGTCGAAGTAGTCGGCGAGGCCGACCTCGACGACGAACACGCCGGCGACGTTGCCGTGGCGGAACAGCGGGAACGCGGCGATCGACCGCGGCACCGGGGCCCCGGCTTCCGGCACGGCCGCCGTGCCGTCCTCGTCCCAGCCGTCGTTGCGCACGCAGTAGCGGCCCTCCTCGATCGCCGCCAGCGCCGGGCTGTCGACGAGATCGGCGCCGCTGTCGGGCCGCACGGCCATGCGTTCGCCCACGGCGACCGCGTCCCCGTGCGCGGCGACGACGGTCATCGACCGCCGGTCGTCCTCCAGCATCGCGATCCACGCCACGCGGAACGCCGCATAGCGCGCGACGATGTCGCAGGTGCGCTGGTAGAGGTCCTGGGCGTGCGTCGCCCGGACGATCGCCTCGTTGGCGTTCGACAGCGCCGCGTAGAGGTTCGCGAGGCGGCGGTGGCGCTGGTCGGCGACGACCCGGTCGTGGATGTCCACCGACGACCCGACGTAGCCGGCGAGCGCGCCGTCGTTGCCGAGACGCGGCAGCGCCTGGTCGAACATCCAGCGGTAGCGGCCGTCGCGGCTGCGCAGCCGGTACTCGACGGCAAAGCGTGCGCCCCGCGCCCTGGCTCCAGCGAAGTGCTTGCGCCAGCGCCTGCGGTCGGCCGGGTGCACGCTGGCCATCCAGCCGTCGCCGAGCGCTTCCTCCGCCGCGCGGCCCGTGTACTCGATCCAGGGGGCATTGACGTAGTCGCGGGCGCCCTCGCCGTCGGACATCCAGATCAGCGCCGGAGACGAGTCGGCAATGCCGCGGAAGCGCGCCTCGCTCTCGCGCAGCGCCTCCTCCTGTGCGCGGCGCTCCGAGACGTCGCGTGCGTAGCCGACGAAGAGCTCCTCGTGCTCGACCTTCACGTAGCTGTAGGAGAGCTCGACCGGGAACTCGCGCCCGCTCGCGTGCAGCCCGATCGAGACCAGGGGCCGGTTCCAGGACCGGGCGCGCTCGCCGGTCGCGAGGAAGCGCGCCATGCCCCGCATGTGTCCGTTGCGCACGCTGGCCGCCTGCAGCATCGTCACGTTGCGCCCGACCAGCGACTCCGGCGGGTGGCCGAAGACCCCCTGCACCGCGTGGCTCGCCTGCAGGATCGTGCTGTTGCGGTCGAGGATCAGCACCGCGTCGTTGGAGGTCTCGAACAGCTGCCGGTAGCGTTCCTCGGATTCGCGCAGGCGCCGGTCGTCGCGCTGGCGCTGGTCCAGCATCCGGTTCAGCTGCGTGGCGATTTCCGAAAGTTCGCGCGGGCCGTCCTCCTCGGCGCGGATGATCGTGTTGCCCTCGGCGAAGTCCTGCGCCACATCGGCGATCGCCTTGATCGGCCGCAGCAGCCGGCGCGCGACCGCCCCGGCGATCAGCAGCACCGTGCCGAGGATCGCCGCCACGACGAGGCCGCTGCGCAGCGCCTGCATCCGCGTGCCCGCGACGACGGGGTCGCGCGGCACCTCGACGACGCTGAACCACGGCGCCCCCGGGACCGGTGCGAAGCCGACGATCGCGTTGCCTTCGCCGGCACCGTCGCGGCGCAGCGACCCCGGTCCGGCGCGCAGGGTCGTCCGCAGCAGCGCGGCGTCGAGCG